>JBNKDB010000371.1:0-5476 GCA_050288045.1 Anaerolineales bacterium
GCAACGAGATCGAACCCAAGCATTTCGCCACCTGGGCCGATTGGGCCAAGCAGAACCAGCACGGCATCGACTTCAACCCCACCTGTTTCTCTCACCCACTGGCCGACGATGGCTTCACGCTTTCACACCATGATGCAGGTATCCGCCAGTTCTGGATCGAGCACTGCATTGCCAGCCGCGAGATCGGCGCATATTTTGGACGCGAATTAGGCACTCCGGCGGTCACCAACATCTGGATTCCCGACGGGTACAAGGACACCCCCATCGACCGGCTTGGGCCGCGCCAACGCCTGGAAGACGCGCTGGATACAATCCTGGCCGAACCAATCGACAAGCAATATAACCTCGACGCGGTGGAATGCAAATTATTCGGCATCGGCTCGGAGAGCTATGTGGTCGGGTCACACGAATTCTACATGGGCTACGCCGTCAAGAACCAGACCGTACTCACGCTCGATGCCGGTCACTTCCACCCCACCGAAACTATCTCCGACAAGATTTCTTCCATGCTGCTCTACGTGCCGGAACTGCTGCTGCACGTCAGCCGCGGTGTGCGCTGGGACAGCGATCATGTCGTGACCCTGACCGATGACCTGCAAGCCATCATGCACGCCATTGTACGCGGCGGCTTTCTGGACCGCGTCCATATCGGCCTGGATTTCTTCGACGCCAGCATCAACCGTGTGGCGGCCTGGACGATTGGTACACGCAACGCCCTGCGAGGATTGCTAATGGCGCTGTTGGAGCCAACTGAGCATATGCGCACCCTCGAATTGAGCGGAGATTATACCGCCCGCCTGGCGATGCTCGAAGCCCTGAAAGGCATGCCTTTCGGCGCAGTCTGGGACTACTACTGCATGCAGCAGGATGTGCCGGTTGGGATCGCCTTCCTGGATGATATCCACACCTACGAACAACGGGTATTTGCCGAACGAGCGTAACCTGATGGCCGTCACAAAGACCGTTTTAGCAGTCGACCTTGGTGCAGAATCGGGCCGGGTGATGGCCGTGCATTTCAACGGCCATGAACTGGCGCTCGAAGAACTGCATCGTTTTCCCAATACCACCGTCACCACCAACGGTACCTTGCATTGGGATTTCTTGCGTCTGTGGGGCGACATCCAGGCCGGGATCGAAAAAGGCAAAGCCTTGCAGCCGGCCAGCATTGGCGTGGATACCTGGGGAGTGGACTTTGGCCTGCTGGACAAACAGGGCAACCTGATCGGTAATCCGGTACATTACCGCGACAGCCGCACCAACGGCATGCTGGAACAAGCCTTTGCCAAAGTGCCACAGACTGAAATCTTTGCCCAGACCGGCCTGCAATTCATGTCGATCAATACGCTCTATCAGTTATTGAGCATGGTGGAACGCGGCTCACCGCAGTTGCAAATTGCCGATACTTTCCTGACCGCCCCCGACTTGCTCAATTACTGGTTGACCGGCGTGAAGGTGTGCGAATTCAGCAATGCCACGACCACCCAACTGCTCAATCCCACCACCGGGAACTGGGCAACCGACTTGATGGATAAGCTAGACATCCCCAGTCACATCTTCCCCGAAATCGTCCCGCCTGGCACTCGCCTGGGAACCTACGACGGTATTCCGGTAATCGCCCCGGCCTGCCACGATACCGGCAGCGCCGTCGCCGCTATTCCTACCCGGCAAACAGACTTTGCCTACATCAGCAGCGGCACCTGGAGTCTGCTGGGGCTGGAAGTAGACCAACCGATCCTGACCCCGGAAGCACTGGCGGCCAACGTCACTAACGAAGGCGGCGTGTACGGTACCTACCGCTTCTTGAAAAACATTGCCGGGTTATGGCTCTTGCAGCAATGCCGGGCAACCTGGGCAGCCAGCGGCAAGGCGTATACCTATGCCGAATTAGTGGCATTGGCCCAACAGGCCGAACCACTGATGGCGGTGTTCAATCCCAACGATCCGGCCTTCCTCGCCCCCGGCGATTACCCACAAATCATCCGGGCCTGGTGCCATCAAACCAGCCAACCCATTCCAGAAACAGACGGCGCGCTGGTGCGCAGCGTATTGGACAGCCTGGCACTGGCCTATCGCCAAGCACTGGAGCAAATCACCACCGTTGCCGGGCAGCCGGTTTCCGTGCTGCACATCGTTGGCGGCGGCACCCAAAACAAACTACTCAACCAACTTACCGCCAATGCCACCGGACTGCCGGTGGTCACCGGACCGATCGAAGCCACCGTGATCGGCAATGCCGTGGTACAGTTCATCACCCTAGGCGAATTGGCCGACATCGGCGAAGCGCGCCAGATCGTGGCGAGTATGGCCGGGACCGAACGCTACGAACCTAAAGACAGCGCGAAATGGGATGCAGCATACGCCCGTTTCCAGGCGCTGCAATAATAATGGTGAAATTTTTATGAATTTTCAATTTATGCATCCCCGAGACCAATTGGTCGCCATTATGGATCGCATTTACCATAACGGCATGACCACGCTCAGCGGGGGTAACTTGTCCATCAAGGACAGTTACAACGATATTTGGATCACCCCGGCTGGGGTCGATAAGGGTAAACTCACGCCAAAAGATATGATCTGCATGCACGCCGATGGCACCGTTGAAGGGCCGCACAAGCCCTCTTCCGAATATCCCTTCCACCGAGCGATCTACAAACTGCGCCCCGATATCAACGCCATCGTACACGCCCATCCCCCAGCGTTGGTATCCTTCAGCATCGTGCGGGAGGTGCCGGACACGCGCATCATCCCCCAGGCCAACCGCGTGTGCGGCCCCGTGGGCTATGCCCCCTATGCCCTGCCCGGCAGCGAAGCACTCGGGGAGAGCATCGCCACCACCTTTGCCGAAGGCTACAATATCATCATCCTGGAAAACCACGGCATGGCTGCCGCCGGGACGACCCTGCTGGATGCCTTTCAGCGTTTGGAGACGCTCGACTTCTGCGCCCGCACCTTGATCCGAGCCAAGTCATTGGGTACAGTCCATACGCTCAGTGAACCAGCCCTGAACCTGTTCGACCATCGCACCAACCTGCTGCCCGAGTTCATCCCGACCGTGCACAGCAGTCACGAGCGGGAATTACGTCAGCAGATCGCGGAAATTGCGGCGCGCGCCTGCGACCGGCATCTGATGATCAGCACGGAGGGCGTAGTTTCGGCACGTTTAGATGCAGACAGCTTCCTGATCACGCCTACCGGTCACGACCGGCGTACGCTGGCGGTCGAAGACATCGTCCTGATCCGCAGCGGCGTCCGGGAAGCGGGCAAACTCCCCAGCCGTTCAGTGCAATTGCATCAGGCCATCTACGCCAAACACCCAGACGTCAACTGCATCATGACCGCGCAATGTCCCAACGTGACCGCCTATGCGATCACCGCAGTGCCGTTCGATTCGCGCACTATCCCCGAAAGCTTTATTCTGTTGCGCGATGTGCCCTTGCTGCCCTTCAAGACGCTGTATACTGAAGTCGAAAAGGTCGCTGAGATGATCTCCAAAAGTACACCGGTGTTGATCGCCCAGAATGACTGTGTGTTGACTGTAGGCACGAGCGTATTGAACGCCTTCGACCGGCTTGAGGTGATCGAATTCAGCGCCAAGTCGCTAATCGATACCACCACCATCGGCCAACTTGTGCCGATTGGTGACACAGAGATCAGTGACCTGGAAGTCGCTTTTTCATTAAAATGATTGGTAATGGAGAATTATCGGTGTGCTATGATCATCAAACTGTTCGGTAACCTACGCCAGAAAGCCGGTTTTTCAGAAAAAGCGTGTTCGGGTGAAACGCTGCGCGCTGCCCTGGAAGAACTTTGTGCGGAAAATGAAACACTTCGCGCGGCGATCTTTGACGGCAGCGATTTACAACCTCACGTGCGCGCGATGGTGAACGGCCAGGATAGCGAATTGGCACAAGGATTAGACACGGCGATTACCGATGGAGATCAAATCGCCGTTTTCCCACCGATTGCCGGTGGTTGATTTTATATTGAAAGCAACCAATTAATTAAGGAGAATCTTATGAATGGTTGGGCCGGTAAAATTCTAGATATAAACCTTACCGACGGCAGTATTGAAACCTTGCCGCTGGATATGGAAATGGCGCGCCTGTTTTTGGGCGGGCGCGGCCTGGGGGCACGCTTATTGTGGGATCTGGTTGGCCCGGAAGTCGAACCGCTCTCGCCGGAGAATGCGCTCATTTTTACCACCGGTCCGATTACGGCATCGGCTTCCCAGACCAGCAATCGCTTCAACGTCAGCACCAAAAGCCCGTTGACAGATACGATCCTGCACAGCAATAGCGGTGGCTGGTGGGGGATGCAGTTCAAGCGCACCGGGCATGACGCCCTGATCGTGCGCGGCAAGGCCGAAAAGCCGGTGATGATTGAAATTACCCCTGACGGCGTGGAAATTAAAGACGCCGGGCATCTATGGGGCAAGAATGTGTTCGAAACCACCGAAGCGTTGGGCCAGGACCGCAATAAACGCAACGTATTGTGCATCGGCGTGGCCGGTGAGAATCAGGTGCGCTTCGCAGCCATTATGAACGACAAAGAACGTGCCCTGGCGCGTGGCGGTGGTGGCGCGGTGATGGGCAGCAAGAACCTCAAAGCGATCGTGGTCGAAGGCAAAGAGAAGAATAAGCCTGTCGATCAAGATCAATTCAAATTTATGTTGTATGAAACCGGCAAATTGATCAAAGCCAGCCCGCTCACATCCCAGGCCCTACCGGAATTTGGTACTGCCGTGGTCATGAATGTGGTCAACGAGATTGGTGCATTGCCCACCCGCAATTTTCAGCAATCACAATTCGAGCATGCCGACAAGATCAGTGGTGAGGAAATCACTGACACGATCCTGGTGAAGAATCAGGCTTGCTGGTCTTGCCCGATCACCTGCACGCGTATCACCCAGACCAAGAGTGGTAACGAGGGTGAAGGCCCGGAATTCGAATCGGCCTGGGCCTTTGGCGCGCAGTGCGGCATCGACGATTTGGACGCCATCACCGAAGCCAATTACCTGTGCAACGACCTGGGCATCGACACGATTTCAATGGGTAATACCATTGGCTGCGCCATGGAACTGGCCGAAAAGGGATTGCTTGAAGGCGATCTCGGTTTTGGGCAGGCTGATAAGCTGCTCGCTTTGATCGAGGATACCGCTTACCGGCGTGGCGCGGGTACAGAAATGGCCGAAGGCAGCTACCGTATGGCCGAAAAGCATGGTGTGCCGGAACTGTCGATGAGCGTCAAAAAGCTGGAACTGCCTGCTTATGACCCTCGTGGGATGCAGGGGCAAGGGTTGGTCTTTGCCACCGGCAACCGTGGTGCCTGCCATGAAACAGGCAACATGCTAGGGCCAGAAGTGCTGGCGTTGCCCCGCCTGATTGATCGCTTTGCGACGCAAGGCAAGGCGGGCATCGTTTCTGTTCACCAAAACTCAGCGGCGGTGATTGACAGCCTGGTGTACTGCAAGTTTGCC
>JBNKDB010000372.1:0-4989 GCA_050288045.1 Anaerolineales bacterium
CGCCGAGATCGGCATGACGGACGACGCCCGCTTTGAAGATGCCTTGAACCTGCTCGCAGAAAAAGAACTCCCAAACGGCGGCTGGCCGGCCGAAAGCCGCTATTATAAGAAGGTGTCGAGTGATTTCAGTCTGAACGCGGACTACGTCGATTGGGGCGGAACCAGCAGCAAGAAATTGAACCCATGGGTCACCGCCGACGCGCTATATGTACTCAAGCGCTTTGGCAGGTTGGAAATATAAGCTACAGTCCCAGATAGATCCCCTTTGCTTTCATTGTCCGGCGCTTTGAGCCATATTATAATGATTGCATCTGTCCAAACTCAATCATTTCTGAGAGCGAGAACCACTTCATGGTTAATCGGTGGGTAAAAAAGACCGGCAATCTGATCTTCCTTGGCTTGATCGCCGCGACCATGCTGGGTGCTTGCGTCTTTCGGAAACAGGCCGCACAGCCTACCCCCACCGCCTCCCCCGCGCCGCCGACCGCCACCCAAACACTCATCCCTACCCGCACGCCAACCGTTACCGTCACGGCCACAGCCACCCCCACACCGCTGCCCACCGCCACACCAACGCCCAAACCCGCCGAACTCGACGTCCAGTGCTATACCCCCATGTCATTGATGCTGCATACCGGCTTCGGCAAGGAACGCATGGAAGCCCTGGCCGACCAGATCATTCTCAATGATTTGCAAACCATCACCTATGGAGATGTGCTGCTTTACCTGCAAAGCGGCGAATGCCCGCCAGAGAATGCAATCATCGTCTCGATTGACGATCTGGGCACCAACTGGCTACAGCCTAACTTCAAATATATGATCCAGGCTTTCCTGGAGCGTGACCTCAAGCTGGTCGTTGGCGCAGTGGTCCAGGATCCGCAAAACCCGATCATCTGGGAATACCTGCAAACCGTAGCGGGCCAGGGGGTTGAAATTGCCAGCCACACCGTCCACCACTACCAGCTCTCGGCACTGACCGATGAAGCGCTGGACGATGAAATCTCTGGCTCATTTGTCATCATCTGCGAAAACTTGGAACACTGCCCGATCAGCCTGATCCTGCCCTTTGGTGACGGCTACCTGGATGAACGCGTGATGGTCGTTGCCGAAGAATATATTTTTGTGGTCGGTATCGCCAAAGGCCTGACCTTCGAAGGCAGCCCGCCTTATTACGTCGGGCGTATCGGCCCCAACGTCGAGAACCAGGCGATCACGATCAATATTTTGCAGAATACCTTCTTGCCTTAAACGGACGCGCTGTTACTCCCCAATCGTCCAACCGATCACGAATTTCTCCCCATCCCATTCATAGATTTCCACATCCTGGTTGACCACCAGATAATCCTGGCTGATTCCGTCGGGCTGTTCCGGTTCCAGGAATTCCGGCCAAAAGACCGCCGCCAGGATTTCGTTCTGCCCGTCGGAGTCGTAATCTTCGATCTTCACGCCAAACATATTCGCCCGCCGCACACAGCCGACGATGTTGGCGACCTGGTCGAGGTTTTCGCCATCCCAGGTATAGACTTGCAGGCGTTGGTGGAAACAGCCTTTCTCGGCAATCAGGTCGGCCCACAGGTAGGCCTGCTCACCGGCAAACGTGGTCACCACCAGTTCCTTGTCGCGTTCACCGATCACGTCTTCCCAGGCCAATTTGGTGAAACGGAACTTGCACAGAAAGGCATCACTGACCGACTCACCGTTCAAATAGAGTTCGCAGCGGTCGTTTCGGTAGGTGGGCGAAGTCTGGTCCAGTTCCAGGCGGATGAAGGCATCGGCGTCCTTGGGACCCAACGCTTGCAGGTTCGAATCTTCAGCGATCAATTCCGGCTCGGTGACCACTTCGTCAGATTGGAACACGTAGCGTTCACCGTCATAAACGTAGTAGCGGATCAATTCAACGTCTTTAAAGATTTTGTTGGTCGTGTCCCAGCCCAGAGCAACCGCGTTTTGCTGAGGGTGCAGCACCGGCTCCACATCGCCGGTATATTCCCAAAATGCGCCAAACCCAAAATAGCGCCGTTCCATGACCAGCTGGTTGGTCTCGGTACGATAGTAATTATCGGAAGAGTTGTAGTAGAACATACCGGTCGCAATTGGTGCCTCGGCGTAGGTCCCCGTCCAATCTTCCCAGATCACCCAGCAATGCTCCTGATCGCAGGTCGTGATCTGGCGCTGCCAATCGACGGCCACGTATTCATCCGTGCCGCGCGTATGCCAGCTATCGTTGACCAATTCGGGCACCTTGTCGCCGGTGTAATCGCTGAAATACAGGTAGCGCCCGTCGGCGCCGTCGATGCCTAAATCCCAGGAACCGGTTTGCTGCGGGTGGCCGTAGTGGTCGCCCTGCCAGATGAAAACGAACACCGGAGCCTGGTCGGTGACCGCTACGATGTCGGCCTGTCCGTCCCCACTGACGTCCCGGAAAAAGACCTTAGCGACCTCTTCCCAGCCCGGATAGGTATTGGCGCGTAAATAAGCTTCGATCTCGGCGATTTGGGGCTCGGGGGAGGTGATGAATTCGACCGTAGTGGGAGGCAAAGTAGTATCCGTACCCACCGGTGGAAGCGGGGTGTTCGTCGGTTGGGGTGTGGATGTAGGCTGAACGGTCGCTTTGATTGGCGTATCCGTGGCGTTGGCCGTGGCCGTCACCTGTGGGGTTTCGGCACAACCGGACAGAACCAGCAGCCCAACCACCAGGATCAGGCCGCACACCACACACAGCTCACCATTTACCAACCGGTTTCTTTTCATACTCCGCACGCGATTCCCGCTCCCTGCTTTCTTCATCAAAACCATTATAACTGGATTTGACCTTATTTCATTAAAAACAATAAGAGCATAGGGCAATCCTTACTTACCCTATGCTCCAGTTCATTCATTTAGATCTATCAAATGTATTCTCCCCTCTGCGCCCTCGGCGGTAAAAAACTTCACCACCTTGCTGGACTATCCAAATATGGGCATTACTTCCTTGGCGAACAACTCCGCCGTGTCGGTCTTGGGGAAATCGGCGAAGCGCATCTGGAAGTAGCTCGCCCCCAGGTCGGTGAAACGCTTGAATTGGGCATAGACTTCCTCTGGCGTGCCTACGATGGATGTCTCGGGATCGTAGAGCGGGCTGCGTTGGGCCATCTCCACCGCCGCATCATGTGTAGCGGCCACGGCCACCACCTCCACCGCCCAGGATTTGACGATCTCATCATAATCCCGGCCAACGTTTTCGCAGTGACCGCGCAGTACGTCCAGCAGTTCGGCATAATTCTCGACGGTGCCGCCCGGGAAGTTCCACCAGTCGGCCTGTTCAGCAGCAATGCGCAAGGTGTACTTGCGCCCCCCACCACCGATCAGGACCGGCGGGGCAGGATCGGGCTTGGGTTCACAAATCGCATCCTCAACGTGGTAATACTCCCCATGGAAAGTGGTTTTGGGCTGCGTCCACATCTGGCGGATGAGCTTGACTGCCTCTTCCATCTGCAAGATACGCGTGACCGTGTCAGGGAAATCATAACCATAAGCCAGGTATTCGTCCTCTTTCCAGCCCGCCCCAATGCCCAGGATGAAGCGCCCACCAGACAGGTTCTGCAAGATGGCGGCCCTCTTCGCCAGCAGCGCCGGGGGCCGGTAGGACTGCGAAAGCACGATGCTGCCCACCTTGTACTGTGGGAAAGCCGCTGCCAGGTAGGTCAGCGTGGTCATCGCCTCGTAGGTATCGGCGGTAATGTCGATCTTGGTTAACCAGGGCACCAGATGATCGGCGACCCACAACGAGTCATAGGTCCCCTCCAACGCCCCTGCAAAATCCATGATCTGGTCACGGAAAGCGCTACCCTGGGTGCCATCGAGCGGGAAAGCCGGCAGCCGCAAGCCGAATTTAACTTTATCGTTCATCTAAGAATCTCCTTCTCTGAATTACCATCCAGGTCTTATGCCGGCCAGATCTTGCGTCCGCCCCCCGGTTCAGTAACACTATCGATCATGGCCATCTCTTCGTCCGTAAAATCGGGCATCAAGGCTGATTGCAAGTTATCGTTCAACTGGCGCACGGTCTTGGCCCCGGGGATCGCCACGGTGACGGCCGGACGCGCCATCACGAACTGCAAGGCCAGTTGGGCCAGCGTGCGCCCGTTCGCCAGCGGCTTGAGCTGCTCGACCTTCGCCAAGTCTTGCATGTAAACGGCGTGTTCTTCCGGGTTTTGCTGCCAGTTCTGGCGGAAATCCCCGTCCTCGAACTGCGTGTCGGCATTGAACTTACCGGTCAGGATACCCATGGCCAGTGGGCCACGCACCAGGATACCAATATTATGCTCAATGCAGTACGGGAAAATATCCTTTTCCGGTGTGCGGTTGAGGATGCTGTAATCGATCTGTAAGCTGGCGCAATTATCATCAGCATTGAAGGCTTTCAGATATTCGAAGTCGCTGGTGCTGGTGCCGTAAGCGCGCACCTTGCCCTGCTGCTGCAATTTCTGGAAACCTTCCAGGAAGACCTCCATAGTTGGGTCACGGAAATTGATGTGGCTCTGGATCAGGTCGACGTAATCGGTTTGCAGGCGCTTGAGGTTGCTCTCCACCCCGGCGATCAGCTTGTCGACCGTATCGTAGGCCGTGACGCCCTGTTCGCCGTCGAAGTTCTGCCAGCCGATCTTGGTCGCCACAATGAACTTATCACGACGGCCCTGCATGGCCTTGCCCAGCAATTCTTCGCTGTGCCCGGCGCCGTACACATCGGCGGTATCGAAGAAAGTGATGCCCGCATCCAGGGCCGCGTCGATTGTATCCAACGAATTCTGGTCTTCGGTCGCCCCCCACTGGTCGCCACCCATCGCCCACAAGCCCAGGCCCAGCTTGGTGATCTCGATCCCGCTTTTCCCCAGGGTTCGTTTCTCAATCTCATATTTTGGCATGATCTACTCCTTTTTTATACAGTCACTCCCAAAAGTATAGAGGATCGAGCGCAATTACCCTGTCACCCAAAAGAGTGAACCTGCC
>JBNKDB010000373.1:0-4352 GCA_050288045.1 Anaerolineales bacterium
TTCCTGAGCGGGTGGCGGCAATTTGCGAATCGTGCCCGGATTCTCAAATCATCATTAATCTGTCCCTCGATGGCGTTGGCGAAAAGCATGACTTCATCCGCGGGGTAGCTAATAACTTCGAAAAATTTGAACGTACACTGAATGCCTTGCTGGAACTGCGTGAGAAATATGACAATCTAAATTTGGGCATCCATACAGTGTTGTCGACTTTCAATGTAAAGGATCTGGATGAGATCATTGAATACGTCGAGACTACGGGTGTGGACCAGTTCATCACCGAAATTGCTGAACCGCGCGTGGAATTGGATACGATCGGTTTGCCGATCACACCTGACCGGGAAGCATATGCTCAGGCTGTTAACCGCCTGGGTGAATACGTTCGCAGTCGGACTTATCACGGCATGTCGCGGATCACAGAAGCGTTCCGGTTGGAATATTACAACCTAGTGCAGCGCATCCTGGCTGAAGAAGACCAGGTAATTCCATGCTATGCCGGGTGGGCAAGCTGCCAGATTTACGCTGATGGTACCGTGTGGCCGTGCTGCATCCGTGCAGATGATTTGGGTAATTTGCGTGACTTCGATTACGATTTCAAGGCGATCTGGTTCGGTGAAAAGATCAAGGAAGTACGCCGTAGCATTGCTGCCAAGGAATGCAATTGCCCACTGGCGAACGCGGCTTATACCAATATGTTACACGATGTGCCTACGCTTATCCGGGTAAGTGGCAACATCCTCAGTTTGAGCGATGGCGATAAATCCGGCCCGAAACCGCAGGACATCCAACAGAAGGAAGTGGATCATGCCGCTTAACTGGCTAAAAGATTTTGCGCGCACGAAAGAAAAACCTGAGAATTACGCAGAAAAGACACTGGCTGCCTATAAATTAGGTATCCGTGCTGGTGGTTCGATTCGTGGTGTACGTATCCTTTCTTTTCCCGACTGTTGCCAGGCAGCCCAGGAACTCGATGCTGATGCTGTCTATGCCCCTGATGACGCGCCGATATTACCTTTGCCGGAATGCACAATGAAAGCTGAGTGCCGCTGTTTGTATCGCCCGGTCATGAAGTATGAGGAGTAGTTGAGCGGATGCGAGTTTTACTAACTGGGATCACAGGTTTCATCGGTGGCGCACTTGCCAGCGCCTTTGCGGAAAAGGATTGGGAAATCGGCGCGCTGGTACGCGAGCACAGTTTAGCCTCGGTTCCCGTGCTAGATCGTTTGGAAGTAATCCCGTTGGATTTACGGGATATGCGCGGGGATGAATTCTCTTTGGCCGACTATGACGTGGTTATTCATAACGCAGCGATCCGTAATCGTTGGGGAACAGCCAGTGAGGATTATGAAAAAGTCAATGTAGAAGCGACGCGTAAATTGCTGCATTATGCCCAAAAATCGGTAAAGCGTTTTGTGTATATTAGTTCGGTTGGCGTGTATGGCTATCCAGGAAGGTCTGGTATTGACGAGACGAGTCCTTTGGATTCTGAGATGTGTGCGAACGAATATCATTTTTCTAAGATCAAGGCGGAGAAGATCGTCCGTTCATATGCAACCGAGATGGAAACCGTGATTATCCGCCCTACAATAACGTACGGACCTGGCGATACGGATGGCATGATGACGCGTTTGATTGCCATGGTTGGTGCAGGCCAATTTATGTATATTGGGAATGGCCGCAATCACATTCATTTAACACATATTGATGATCTTGTTGCAGGTATTTTGTTGGCTATGACTCATCAATCTGCACCAGGATTGACATTCAATATCGCCGGACCAACATCCAATTCAATGGTAGAGATTATTGAAACGATTTGTAAATTGCTCAATGTGCGCAGTTCCGCGATTCATATTCCTGTACCTTTTGCTGAAATCAGTGCAGGTATAGTAGAATACGGGACAAGATTTAGCGATTGGTTGGGAATCACAAATCCTATTGAAGCTCCATTCCTTACGAGTGGTAAGGTGAAGATCATCAGTAAACATCGAAGTTTCTCAATAGAGAAAGCGAAAGATATTTTAGGGTATCGTCCCAATGTCGAACTTGAGCCAGGTTTGTCAAGCACACTGGCATGGATGGTTGAAAAAGGAATCTATACCGGAAATCCAAGGTTGGATAATCTGGGCTCAGAGGTGATGGAATCTTGAGCATTACGTCAGGGAAAAAGCGTGTCGCTGAGGTCAGCGTAATTATTCCTTCTTATAACAGTGGAGAGACCATCCTCGGCTGTCTGGAATCTTTATATTCCCAAACGGTGCTTCCAAAAGAGATTATCATTGTAGATTCGTCCGAAGATGATACAGTAGAAATCATCCGGCAGCATTATCCGGAAGTACGCGTGATTGTGTACGACCATCGCGTTTTCCCTGGACCAGCACGTAATCACGGTGTGCAAGAAGCCACAAATCCGGTTGTTGCTTTTATAGACGCGGATTGCTTGGCTGTCCCCGCCTGGGTCGAGACCATTGAGGCCCATCATGCCGAGGGGCATATGATTGTTGGTGGAGCGATCGAACCTGCCGATATGGACGACGCGGTAGCCTGGGCAGCTCACCTGTATGAATTTCGGGAGTTTTTCCCGGTTGGTGAAGCGCGGACAGTACTCCACATCCCGACCTGTAATATTTCCTATCAACGGGAGCTTTTCCTCGAGCATGAGGGTTTCCCGAATGCTTATTATCCCCAGGAAGACCTTTTGTTCAATTACTTATTGGGCATGTACGGATATACAGTCTGGTTCGATCCGGACATCCTCGTACGACATTATGCGCGCAGCAATTTACGAGACTGCCTTTCACACTTGCACCGCATTGGCCGGGTGACGCGCTGCACGCTGGCACAGCTAGATCTTCCGGGAAGCTTTATTGGCCGGAGTGCATTTCTGTCGTTTGTGATGTCACCTGTGTTGGGTGTGGTTAAGTTTATCCGTGCCTTTTGGGCAATGATATCGGTCTATCCGCGTATCTTGATGCGACACCCAGCTATCGTCATTGATTTGATGTTGGGAATCATCTGGTGGACGCGTGGTTTTGCGGCCGGGGCTACGACACAATTGAGCGGTATCCGTGGTTGGGGTGGATTGGAAGACCCAATTATCGACAAACTGGCTTCCAAGATGAACGAGCAAAAAGGGGAGAATGCATGATCTTGCCCAGTTTGAGTAGACCTGCATAGCTATATCGTAACTTGCGTTTCAATTTGCTTGCGCGTGACCTTGTTCTGCGAAATTGAAATTTTCAAGAAATGTTTTGCAAGAGGACTAATAATTAATGAATGGCATCAAAAAATCTATTCCCATCGTACTCAATGTGCTCTTGTTGTTATTGATCGCATTCTTGTTGGTCTATAACCTGACAACTTATCCCAAGGCTGCTTTTGATGAGGGGATTCACTTATTGGTTGCTGAGAAATTGGCGGTTGAGGGGCATTATCGGTTTGGCCCTGCGGTTGGCCCAACCCTATTCTTCCCTGTGGCGATAGCTTTCAATTTACTGGGTGTGACCCTGGCTGCAGGGCGGATTGTGATGGTTGTCTATTGCGCTATACTCATCCTGGTTTTCTATCTCCTTTCGAAAAATTTGGCAAACTGGAAGGTGGCATCGGTCGCCACGCTGCTGTTGGTAACGTCCAGCGGGGTTAACTTGATTCGCTGGGGACGTCAGGTGATCGGAGAGATCCCGGCCGCGATGTTTTTTTACGCGGCTGTCCTGATCTGGTATAGGGGTGTCGTGTCAAAAGAAGATAAACCGTCGACCGGAAATCTGATTTTTACCGGAGTCTTTCTGGGGCTGGCAGTAATTACAAAAAACCAATTATTCTTGCTTTTCCCGGCCTGGCTGCTGATGTGGCTGGTGAATCATTTCTACTATAAGCAACTGCGACATCGTGATTTCCTGCTACCGTTTGCAATTGCATTGGTGACCGTATTGGCGTGGTATGTCGGCCAAGTTTTCCTGTTCCCGGAGGGGGAACAATTAGCGAGTGCAAATATCAATGAATGGAGTGGGTCGCTCGACCGAGGAATATTGACTTTCTCATTGCCGCGTATGCTGGATGCGATAAAATTCTTGACCGGCCAGGATGCATTCTACGGTTGGATATTCCCCAGCGTGCTGTATGTTGGTGTACGGAGTCTGAAGAAAACCCGGGAAAATGTCGTTTCTGGCTTGCTCGTAGTGGTTACGTTGGCCTGGTTGGCGTGGTTTGTGGCGCTTTCAGTTGGTTGGCCGCGATATGCTTTCCTGCCATTTACGCTTTCTGCGTTGTTCACCGCGCTGATTTTCCATGACATAACGGATGGCTATTCGCTGCAATGGAGTGAGATCAAGGGTATTTCCACCGAAGGTGAAATC
>JBNKDB010000374.1:0-8998 GCA_050288045.1 Anaerolineales bacterium
ACTTCACCGCCCTGGCGAACGTCCCGGCTGGGTCGCCTTTCGTCCCGGCGTCCTACCATCACGGCGAGCAACCAGCCTTCGCGATCGCCACCGAAGCCGCCGGTTTAGCCGTAGCCGCCTTCCGCGGCGCAACCAGCTTGAACGACGGCGTGGCGCGGCTGGTGGCGGCCATCGAGGAACACGGCGCAAAGCTGGCTGTGGTCGGGGAGCAGCTGGAACGCGAAACCGGGGTACCCTTCAACGGCATCGACATCTCGCTGGCCCCCTTCCCGGCAGAAGACAGTTCGTTAGGCACGGCGCTGGAATGCCTGGGCGTGCCGCGCGCCGGGCTGCACGGCTCGTTGGCCGCCGCTGCCATTCTGGCAGATGCCGTCGACAAGGCAAAGTTCAAGCGCATCGGTTTCAACGGCTTGCTGCTGCCGCCCCTGGAAGATTTCACGCTGGCGAAACGTGTTGCCGAAGGCACACTGGCCGTCACCGACCTGCTGATGTATTCAGCCGTGTGTGGCACCGGCCTGGACACCATCCCACTGCCCGGCGACGTCAGCGCGGAACAGCTCAGCGCGCTGCTGCTCGACCTGGCTGCCCTGGCTGTGCGCCTGGACAAACCACTCACAGCCCGCCTGATGCCGATTCCCGGCAAGCAGGCCGGAGAAATGACCAGCTTCGACTTCGCCTTCTTCGCCAACAGCCGCGTGCTCGGTTTGAAGGCCGAAACGCTAGATGGTTTCTTTGCAGGGGATGAACAGATTAAAATTGGGACACGGCGGCAAAAATAACAAATAGTAAATTACAAATCAGAAAACATAAGAGGGACAAATTATGAAGCCCTATTCTTATCAGCTTGTCTTAACCCTTTCACCTGGCCCGACAGCACTATCAGGTAAATAAAGATGGAGTTAAAGATGAAAAAAGGGCACTTGAGAATTTTCTTTGTACTTATTTGTTCAATAAGTTTTGCCTCCTGTTTGAATCAGACCAATAGTAATCAAGAAAATCCTCAAGTTATTGATATTTCCCCAACGCCAGAAATTCAAACTACAATTTACCCTGAAGCAACAATTGAGTTCGATTTAACAAAGTTTAGAGATGACATAAAATTCAATCCCGATTGTAATTTCCCTTGCTGGTTAGATATTCATACATCCCAAACCACTATCGAAGATGCAACCGAAATTCTTCAAGAATATGATATCGAGATCAGAAAAGATGATGCTTATGTCAGTTCTGAAAATCTAGAACTCTGGTCATCATCTTTTAACTATGTTGAGGCACCAAAAATACTGGTTCTCAATACAATTAGTTTCTTCGTTGATAATGACATAATCCGATGGATAAAAATAGAATCTTCTAAAAGTGGAACGGGGGAATTTCCACTGATTTGGTCTAGCTATCATTTAGATGAAGTTATCCGTAATTATGGAGCTCCCACCAAATTTTACATAGACTTCAATTTGGAATCATTTGAAGATAAATATGTGTATTACATTTGGATCGTTTACGATGAACTTCGAACAATGATTATGTACCAAGGCTCCATGGAAACTACGCGCGATGGGTTATGCTTACCCACAGGAATTTATGCCAATGATGTTGATAATTTTTCGATTATGATTGCAGATGAACGCGACTCTATTTCCCTCGAACATATTTTTCAAAGCGTTTATGGGCATAAATTCCCTGATAATCAGCAAGGTCGACTAACCGAGTTTTTTGATTATTCGGCTGAAGAAATATATAAAATGATTAGCGCAAACGAATTGATTTGCAATAACGAAATAACTGAATAGTAGAAATCAGAAAACATTAGAGGGATAAATTACAACTCAAGATGGAAATAAAGTGGGGAACAGAATCCCTCTCTGCACTTCATAGATATTCCCCCAACCAATCTTTTCAGGCAAAAGCCGGTTCGCGCCAGATGCTGTCCAGCACCAGGGCAACCGCGCCAACCACCACGGCCTCCGGGCCAAACTCCGAAACCATGATTTGCAGCCCAATCTGGGAGAGTTCCAGGGCGTTCTCTTTAACGCTTTCCTGCACTTCCGGCAGTAGCATCTCGGACGCATAGCTCAAAGCGCCACACAGGACCACCAATTCGGGATTGAACACATTCACCATATTGGCAGTCACGATTCCCAGGTTATAGCCCACTTCTTTCAATGCCTTCAGACAAACCGCATCACCAGCAGCCGCCGAGTCGGATACCGCCTCGAAAGTAATCTTCTCGAGATCGTTATCCACCACACTCAGGATCGAACTCTTGGCGCCGTGTGCCAACTCTTCCTTCACCCGCCTGACTACCGCCCGCGGCCCAATGATGGTTTCATAACAACCGCGTTTACCACAATTGCACAACTCACCATTGGGGGCTAATTTGACATGCCCGATCTCAGCAGCATAGCCGCGGCTGCCCCGGAAAATATCGCCATTGATCATAATGCCCGCACCCAGGCCAACCCCGGCATTGATCGCCAGAAAAGTTTGCGCTTCATTGGCCGAGCCAAAATAATATTCACCCAAAGCAATTGCATTGGCCTCGTTCTCTACAAATACGGGCAGATTGAACCGTAGCTCCCAGCGTTCCCTAATGGGAATTTCTTTCCATCCCAGGTTGGGGGCAAACATCAGAAAACCTTTTTCACAGTCGACCAGGCCAGGAAGACCAATCCCGATGCCCAACGGATTCATGCCGTGTTCCTGCCCGGCATCGAACGCCATCTCGGTTAGCTCGAATGCGCGCTGGATGATGGCTTCCTGACCATCGCTCGGGTCCGAGCTTTCCCAATGCCGCCAGAAGGTCTTGGCCGTAAAGTCGGCGGCAATGATTGAAATAAAATCTACACCGATTTCCAATCCGACGGCAAATCCCCCACCCGGATTAAGTTCCAACTGCATTCCCGGCCGGCCGATCCGGTCGGATTGATAAGTGGTCTCAACCACCAGACCATCGTCCAATAAAGCCTTGATAATCGAAGAAATGGTCGAGCGATTGAGACCGGTTGCGGCGGACAGTTCCGCTCGCGAGATCGGAGCCTGCCGCCGCAAGGTATTCAACACAAGCGCAGTATTATGCCTGCGAATCAAATTGTGATCAGCCGTCAAGTCCATGGTTCAATTCACCACGATGTGGCCTAGTCGTAGTTTATATTCAACCGTAATGCCAGGAACACATATCCCTGACGTAAATGCTAATCTAGCTCTTCTTCTTCAGGTACACGTCGGCGTAAACAGCGATCACCAGCACGATGCCTTTGAGCACATACTGCCAGGCCGCCTGAACGTTCATGATCTGCAAGCCATTGGTCAAGCTGGCCATGATCAACGAACCGACCATTGCACCAAACACGGTACCAACACCGCCCAGCGTGGATGTACCACCGAGAATACAACTGGCGATCGCATCCAATTCATAACCTTGCCCGGCCGCAATCGTGCCATAACCCACATACGATGCCAGCACGATGCCCGAGATCCCACACAGCAACCCCATCAACACAAAGACCATGAAAATGTTCTTTTGGATGTTCACACCGGAAAGCCGGGCCGCTTCGCTGTTACCACCGATGGCGTATGTATAGCGCCCCAGGGGCGTGTCGGTGGTGACGTAAGAGAAGATCACAGCCGTGGTTGCCAGCAGTAGAACTGGGAGCTGCACGCCGTTATATTGGTTGACCATCAAAACGTAAACGATAATCAGCAGCGCAAAGATAGAAGTCTTGATCATATCGATAGTAAGCGGGTCAAGTGCAAAACCATAACGGCGCTTGTTCCGGCGGCCCCGGAACATCATGAAATACAACAAACCCACCACCAGCAGCGCCAGTATCCACCCCCATAGTGGTGGTAAATATCCTTGTGCGATCGATGAAAAGACCGGCTGGTTCGAGGGAATAGTTTTGCCTTCGGTTCGGACCAGAATCAAGCCATTGAATATCCACATGAATCCCAGTGTAACGATGAAGGAGGGAATGCGCAGGTATGCGATCAGATATCCCTGAATGACGCCAAAAAGTAGACCGACGCCGAGGCCAACCAAGATGGACAAGAAAGCGGCCAACGCCGGTTGGTCTGGAATATATTCATACCAAACGCGTGCCTGGAAATGCGCGACCATGACCGAAACGAATCCGGCAAATTTACCCACCGAAAGGTCGATATTGCCGGTTACGATCACCAAGACCATCCCAACAGACAAGAAGGAGGTTACCGTCATCTGGCGGAACAAGTTGGAGAAGTTCTGTGGTCCTAGATACCGTCCCCCAGTGATGAAGGAAAACAAGATCCAGATCGCTCCCAGGGCCAGGATGATGGCGTAGGTCTGAATGTTATCTTGAAATTGTTTTTTGAAATATGCTACCGTATTCATTGATGTCACCTTCGAATATGATTATTTTGTACGCTGATTGTTGGCAACGCCGGTTGCCAATGCCATAATGGTTTCCTGGTCTGCGGAAGCAGCATCTAATGTTTGCGTAGATTTACCTTCGTGAAGCACAACCACGCGATCACTCATCCCCAGAATTTCTTCCAACTCACTCGAGATCATGATAATGGCAATACCACTTTCAGCCAATTCATTCATCAGGTTGTAGATCTCGAACTTTGCACCCACGTCGATCCCACGCGTAGGATCATCCATGATCAATACTTTGGGTGCGGACATCAACCACTTGGCAATCACAACTTTTTGTTGATTACCACCCGAAAGCGAGAAACACGGCACAGTCAGGTTCGGGGCTTTGATCGCCAGACGTTGAGCATATTCCCGGCTGGCATTCATCTCGGCTAAATGGTCGATCTGGAACCAACTAGAAAAGTGGGGCAAGTTTGGCAAGGAAACATTTTTCAATATCGATTGGATCAGCACCAAGCCCTGCGACTTGCGGTCTTCGGGAACCAGGCTCAAGCCTTCGATCATCGCCTGACGAGAATTCGAAACATGGAGTTCCTTACCGTCCAATACCACTTTGCCTTCAGTAATCACACCGTACTCACCGAACAGGGTGGTAACCAGTTCGGTCCTTCCAGATCCCATCAAGCCAGCCACCCCCAGGATCTCGCCTTCCCGTAAGTCAAAAGAAATACCATTGATAACCTTGCGACTCGGCTGGTCAGGGTCAACGGCGTGCAGATTTTCAACAGAAAAGATAACTTCACCGGGCTTGCGGTTCCCTTTGGGAAACCGCTCTTTCATCTCCCGGCCAACCATGTATTGGATAAGTTTATCTTCATCGAGGTCTTTGGTGGGCTGGGTGGTGATCAACTTGCCATCGCGTAGTACGGAAATCGTATCTGTAATCCTAAAAAATTCTTCCAATTTATGGGAAATATAAATGCAGGTGACGCCATGTTCTTTCAAGGTATCCAGAATCGACATCAATTTATCAATTTCAGCTTCGGTCAACGCGCTGGTAGGTTCATCGAGGATCAAGATTTTAGCATCTTCAGAGAGCGCTTTAGCGATCTCCGTCATTTGTTTCTTCCCCATCCCTAGATTTCTTACGAAGCTCTGGGGTTCAATATCCAATTTGTATTTATCCAGGATCGCCTGAGTATTGGCATACATTTCATTCCAATTGATTCCGGTGCCACTGACCGGCTCATTACCCAGATAAACGTTTTCCCCCACAGTCATATCAGGAACCAGGGTCAGTTCCTGGTAAACGATGGCGATGCCTTGCTCACTGGCCCGGCGAATAGCGCGGTCTTCTAAATGCAGTTCCTCGCCATCATAGAGAATCTTGCCCTCATATGATCCCCAGGGATGCACCCCTGATAAGATTTTCATCAAGGTCGATTTTCCAGCGCCATTTTCGCCGCACAACCCATGAATCTCCCCCCTACGTACCTGGATGGAGACATTTTCCAACGCTTTCACGCCAGGGAATTCTTTAGTGACTGCCTGAAAATCGAGAATTACATCATCACTCATTTTGCCAAACTCCGGGGAATAGTGGTGGTTTCCCTGCGCAAATGCGCAGGGAAACCGTCTAAAGAGAAAGTTAGGAGCTAATTACTACGGCGCTGGCGGTCGTTCGCCCTCGGGGATGTCGCGATAGACATCATCGTAAGGCTGGAAGCCGCTCTTGACAACCAGGTCGTAAACGTTATCAGCATTGACTTGATAGACTTCCAGGAACTGGCAGGGGACGGAGCCTTGCAGGCTGTCATCCAGGGTCAGTTCGGCCAGAGTGTAGTCTTGCAATGCGGGGATTTCTTCGCCCTTGGCGAGTTTGTCGGCCAGATCAACAGCCAACGGGCCCAGGTCACGAATGTCCTTCAAGATCGAGACGGTGAGTTCACCCTTGACGATACTGTTACAACCGTCAGCGGTGGCATCCTGCCCAGAGATCGGCACGGTACCGGCCAGGCCCTGAGCAGCCATTGCCTGCAGAGCACCCAAAGCGGTACCATCATTCGAGGCGACCACGCCATCGACGTCATTACCAATCGAAACGAGGATGTTTTCCATGAGTTTCAAGGCATTGGCTGCATCCCAGTTATCAACCCACTGGTCAGCGACGATTTCGATCTTGCCTTCTGCTTCCAGGGGATCCAGGATCAGGTCTTGACCTTGGCGGAAGAGGATAGCGTTGTTATCGGTGGGGCTGCCACCCAGTTTGACGATGCGGGCGGGGCCATTGGCTTCCACGTCCCAATTTTCAATGTCCAGAGCGTCCATGACGCCCAGCGCCTGCTGGCGACCAACTTCAACATTGTTGAAGGATACGTAGGCTGCGATGCCAGGGGACTTGATCAGGCGGTCATAAGCAATCACTTTCACGCCTTCAGCTGCAGCAGCGTCTACGGCCGTGGCGGCGGCATCGCCGTCTTCAGCAACAATCAGGATCACTTTCGCGCCCTGCGAGACCATGTTTTCAATCTGGTCATTCTGCAGTTTGACGTCGTGGTTGGCTTCCTGAACGATGACTTCATAGCCTTTTTCCTCGAGCAGGCTTTTCATGAGTTCGGACTCAGGTTTCCAGCGCTCAGTGGCGAAGTCAGAAAAAGAAAGACCAATAATGGTCTTATCGCTGCCACCACCGCCACAGGCGGCGAGGGAGGTCATAAGTAAAGCTACAACAACTAGCGTGATGATCGAACGTTTCATCAGTTATTTCTCCTTCCTTGCAAATAGAATAGGTAAAAAATAGGGAAAAACAAGATGCGAATATCTGATGGGGGTCACCTCCTACATTTTCTCATGCAACCAAATCGTTAAATTGCACGTATCAATATCCTATATCTTGTGAGTAGTTGTTGAAATAGTTTGTTTGTTGCACATCCAAACAAACTCTCCATATGATAGCAATGTTTTCAATAAAAGTCAATAACATTTTGTTAACAAATTACATTTTAGCAGTCACGAATACTTTCTCCTATGCCATAAAGCTGACATAATTGTGCCATTTGCGCAAAATGGCACTCACCCACAAAATTTGAGCGACCGGATGGTCGCTCAAGAATTATTCGTTCAGTAGCTTTTAGCTTTTATCTGGTTTCGGTTGGCGTTGGGGAATTTGCAGATAGAAAGTACTGCCACGGCCGAGTTGACTTTCCATCCACACCCGCCCACCGTGGCGCTCGGCAATCGATTTGACGATCGCCAGACCTAAACCACTGCCACGCTCCTTGCGGGAGTCGCGCGCCGCCGCCCGGTAGAATTTCTCGAACAGGCGCGGCTGGTCGACGGGAGCAATGCCAATGCCGTTATCGCGCACCGTAATCTGCACCTGGGCGCCCTTTTCCTGGATTTTCACCCACACCTTGCCACCTCGTTCGGTATATTTGATGGCGTTCTCCACCAGATTATGGATGGCCTGGTGCAACAGCGCCTGATCGGCCTCGACCAACGGCATGGTTTCCTGGGGCACATCCACGGTCATTTCGATGTTCTTCTGGGCGGCATTGAGCTGCAAAGCTTCGGTTACCTGGCGTACCACATCGACGACCGGCACCATTTCAAGCTGCAAGCCCACCCCGGCTTCGATGCGTCCCAGGTCGAGCAGGTTATTGACCAGACGGGACATACTCTCCACACCGATCACGATGTTACGGACGTAGCCTTCCTGCTGTTCGTTCAATTCGCCAACCATTTCCAGCATGGTGGCATAGCCGCGCATCAAGGTGAGCGGTGAGCGCAGGTCGTGGCTAACGGTGTTGACGAATTCAGATTTGAGCGCATCGACCTCTTTGAGGTAAGTGATGTCACGCAGCAAACACACGCGCCCCATCTGCTGTCCTTCGGTCATTACCGGTGAGGCTGTGGCATAAAAGACCTTCTCATTCGGGAAGACGACCTCGGTAGTAGTCGAGCTTTCATCGGAAGCCTGCAAGAGCTTCAACAAATCCGGGTGCTTGACGAAGTCTTCCACCGGGGAACCGGTCATTGGTTCATGACCTTCCGCCAGTAGTTCACAGGCAGCCGGATTGGCAACGTACATGCGATTACGGTGATCGGTAACCAGCACCGGGTCGGGCGTGGAAGCCAGAATAGCAGCCAGGCGTTGGCGGCCGATCTGGGCGTTCAGGTACAGGCGGGCATTAGCCGCAGCCAGGGCAGCCTGCCCGGCCACTGTGGAGAGGAAACGATCTTCCTCTTCGGTAAATTGATGGGGCTTGTCGTAGGCCACCCACAGCGTACCGTAATATGTATTCTCGTGGCGTAAGGCAATGGCCATCAGCGAAGCCGGGGTTGGCGAACCATCATCCAGGCGCAACCCGGCGCGCGCCGGATTGGTCAAAGTCACGCTCTCATGTTCTTTGGTCAGGTCCAGAACCTGCTGGTCCAGGCTGTGGTAACGGTCGTTGGCCGGACCGAGGCCGAACTGCTTCGGCATATCGCCTTCGATCTCATTCACCACGGCCGAAGACAGCACCAGGCGGGCGGTCGAAGCGCCGGTCGTCAAGGCTGCTTCCAGGATGGGCTTCACCGCGGCTTCCATCTCCAGACTGGAGGCGACCCCCTGGCTGACGGACAACAGCCGGTTGATCT
>JBNKDB010000375.1:0-4219 GCA_050288045.1 Anaerolineales bacterium
GCGTTTGACGTCCTGGAGGTCCTCTACAGGATACTGGCAGGCGCAGCCGGTCATGATCTGACGGCGGTCGTGCTCATCATTCACCAGGTCTTCGAGCAAAGACATGGCTTCCTGTGACCAATGAATCACGTCTTCCCGGGAGGAAGCCATCGATAACCCCTCGCTGCCTGCCATGACCTGGTCACGGATTTCCTCACCGGCGATATTTTCCAGGCAATTGGAGAACTTACCTAACCAGTAGCGCTCAAAATCGAATTCTTCGCTCATTCCATTTTCCTCGTGTGGTGTGTGATATCTGTATTACTGCCGCGCGGGCGGGAAAGTTCATGTGAAAAAACGCAGGGGCATCGATGATGTAATCTAGTGGGTGGGGACAAGCCCCACCCCTATTGGTTGAGTAATTTTGGCGAAGAATGGGACTTACGTTTCGATGGCCTCCGGTTGTTGCTTTTTTCCGTTGGTGGGGGTTTCCGGGGTAGCCATGACGGGTGGTGACCCACCCAGGGCGGGATTGAATTCCTGTCCGCTAATGGTGCTTTCCTGGGATGGGCCGTTCAAGGCGGCTTGCAAACGTTGGTCGATCAGGTCTTCGAGTTGGCCGCGTTCAGCTTCAGCCAATAGGTGCTGCTTGAAGACCTCGAAGTGAGTTTGCTCCAGATCTTCGGCGCGCGCCTGGGCCAGGATCATCTGGGGATCGCTCTCACCGATCTGTTCCAAGGCACGGGCGCGTGAGTAGCCCAATTCACGCACGGCCAGGGCGGCGGCGTTGATGCGTGCCATGCGGTCGGTGGGCACGTCAGCGGTCAGTTCCACGTCGAGGAAGAGGTTCTCAACATCGAAATCACCAGGGCGGATGGTGTAGACACTGCCGGAGTCGTCGCGGCCCTGGCCGTAGGCTACCAATGGTTCACCGGTATAGTCGACCCAGTAGAGCATGTGGGTGAAGATATCGGCCAGCGCCAGTTCGGCCAATTCTTTATAGGGGGCAAGCGCCTTGACCCCGGCCTGGGTAGCCAGGTTGAGGGTGGCAAAGGGTGTGCTGGATGGGAAGTCACCGGTTTGCAGGACGCGCGGCACGGTGCTCTTGCCGATACGCGCCCCAATGCGGTCGGCAATAGCGGCCAAACTTTCATCCAGACCAGGCGGCGAGAGTGGGTTGAGATCGTGACCGGGAGGCACGTAGGCTGGACGGCCGGGTTCGCCGTAATCGACGTCGATGTTATCGGTTGGCCCTTCGATCTTGAGGCGCGGGGCGGAAGCGTAGGCGATCACTTCGGAAGTCATCAATGTTTCGATAATGTTCTGTGTATCCCATTGTCCGGCCTGATAGACGGAATACAGCAGTGGATTGCGTTGGTAGGCGGGATCGTTTTCCAGGGTGCTGCCGCCGACCTTGGCGATCCAGGGCAGGAAACCGAGGTCGTGCTCCTCGCGCAGCAGTTCGACACCGGCGGCGCCATCCGGCTCGGACTGGGAAGCAATACCTTGATGGAGCTGACCCCACACCACGCGTACATCCAGGTCCATGTAGTCATAGAGGGTGACGTGATCCAGCCCGGCGGCATTACGGGTGCCCAGGCGGGCGCGCAGCCCTTCGGCTCGGTCGCCCCAGAAATCGAGTGCCTCCCAAAGTGGGACGACGCGCGTCATCAGCACAGCTTCGGGCATCCAGTCAGAATAGCGTACATGGACGTGGCGCGGATTACGCACCAGTACGGCGAATGGCCCAAAACGCCGGGCAGCTTCCAGGCGGCGGGTGTCACCGTTGAAGGCTTGCAGGGCGGCGATCTGGTGGGGTAGGTAGACCACCTGGGCAACGACTTCATCGTAGAGCAAGGCGCTGAGTACAATATCGCGCAGTACACTGGCGCGCCGCCTGCGGCTGGCGTTCTGGAAATGCCAGCCGAGAGCGCGTTCGATGGCGTCGGCCTGGGTGCGGCTTTCTGGCCCGGTACCCAATGGCTGCAAACGCAGGCGCGGCTGTACGGCAGAAAGTACACGCGCCCCGGCGCGCAGCGCGTCGTGTGGATCGGTGGAAACGACTTTATGAATCCAGCGCAGGCTCTGCACGTTTTCAGGCAGTGACCAGCGGCTGTGCCACATATCTTCCATGGCGGCCAGCATCTTGTCGCGTTCACGGTCGGCAGCGATTAGTTCGCGCGCCAGACCCTGGTAATAATTCAATTCTCGCACAGGCTTTGCTCCTTTACAGTAGACAGTAAGTAGTCGGCAGTATACAGAGCTAAAGCCGGGCTGGGATGAACTACAATGGCTTTTTCAAGGCTTTGACAGGCATTGTGCAGAAGATTAGAAAAATGCCTGTCATAATAGTTGTATGGATTTGATTGAAATAAATCTCGAAAATTGTGTATAATTGCGATAAGTTTTGTATGCAAATGAGGCTTTGCAGAGAATAAACCCTGGTGAGAGATTTTGCCGTTAGATAAATAGGCTGTCACTCCATATATTTCATATTTTCAATAGCTATTGTTCTATTCATAGAATCTTAGCCAGGTACATACATGATCGTTTCAAGTAAGAAAACAACGGACAACGAAGATATTGTCCGGCGCGCACAAGACGGTAATCTGGCTGCCTATCGTGTGATTTTCATACAATACAGCAGTCGGATCTATGCGTATTTAAGCGCACAGCTTGCTAATCCCCTGGAAGCAGAAGATTTAACCGAAGAGGTGTTCGTCAAGATTTGGGAAGGGCTTGAGGATTTCAAGCTTGGCAGCCAATCCTTTGAAGCTCATTTGTACAAGATTGCTAACCAGGTTCTGGAAGCCCAGACCAATCACGTCGTTCACAGTGATAAAGATACAACCGCCTACGTCCCGGAGCAATGGAAGTTCGACGGGCTGTATGGATTGATGCGCGCTTTACCGCGCCTGGTTCGCCAGGTCTTGATCTTGCGGCACGTGCACGAACTGCCCTACGAGGAAATGAGTGCGATTTACGCACTACCCACGCGTTTCCTCCGGGTGATGCATTCTCTAGGCATACGACACTTCAATGAGGTTTTGAAGCGGGAACGACCGAGCAGCGTTGGGGATGGCGCAGCCTGGCTGGCCGAGCAGAAAGAACAGCTCTTCCCCCCTTTGGAATTGGTCAACCAGGCCTCCGTGCGGCTGCATTACGTGATTCATTCGATCAGCACACACCGGCAGATGAAGAATTATTACCTGGGGGTGGATATCGAACCCAAGCCAACTCCCTGGTTCATGCCCCGGAAACTGACCATGCAGTTCGTGGTTGCCGTGGCGATGGCGTGTGTATTGTTGTTTGGCAGTATTGGGACGGCTTTGGCGGCCCAGTCCAGCCTGCCAGGTGAAGTGTTGTACAGTACTAAATTGGCAACAGAGGACATGCGCCTGGTAATCAGTATGAATCCGGTGAATGATGCCCGTTTGCATGCTTCCTTTGCTTTGACGCGTCTGGATGAGATCGACCAGTTGGTGAAGTTGGCCCGGTATCAGCACCTCTCGGGGGTAATGAACAACCTCTCGGCACACGTGGACGCGGTGGAAGTATTGAAAGCCCAGAGCGATGCTCTGGATGACAAATTGAGCGCTACACTAAATGTGTTGGAATCGGGGATGCAGGTTCAACTGGACACGCTGACGGGTATGGAAGACGTCTTACCCGAACACGTGCAGAACCTGGTGGTGGATGTGAAAGCCAAATTGATCCAGGAACAGCAAGCCGTGTTGGCAATTGCTCCAGTTGCAACCCACAACTTGGTATCCTTGAACGCCCAGGCGATTGTGCCGGTTGATAAAAATGGGGGCAGTAAGGCTTCTAACGGTTCAAATGATACTAGCTCGCAAGGCTCCAGTGCTCCCGGCGCGATTGCGAGTGTTGTCCCCAGTCAGGTTGTGAGTTCCGGGAGTGCGCTGAACACACCCACGAAGTCGGCCCCTACGATTACGGCAATTCCCACCAAGGTAACAAAAACGGCAACGGCATTACCGCCGACAGCTACGCCAACTTCGCCGCCACCGACGGCAACCCCAACCCCAGTGCCGCCAACCGCAACCCCAACTTCGCCGCCACCGACGGCAACTCCGACCTCAGTGCCGCCAACCGCAACCCCAACTTCGCCGCCACCGACGGCAACTCCGACTTCTGTGCCACCGACCAAGACCGCCGTTCCACCGGAACCGACGAAGACCGCAGTGCCGCCTACGAGTACGGTCGAGCCGGACGTCCAGCC
>JBNKDB010000376.1:0-12130 GCA_050288045.1 Anaerolineales bacterium
GACCGCGGCCAACAGGTGGTCACCAGCGGGCCGTACAGCCTGATGCGCCACCCCGGCTACACCGGGACAGTGTTCTTCGAGTTGGCCTCACCCCTGCTGCTCGGCTCATTGTGGGCGCTGATTCCCGCCGCGCTCACCGCGCTCTTGATGATCGTGCGCACCGGGCGGGAAGACCGCCAGTTGCACAAAGACCTGCCCGGATATACAGAATATGCCAGGCAAACGCGCTACCGCCTGTTCCCCGGGATCTGGTAAGAGGCGCATGTAGATCGATAGTTGAATCGCAAGTCTTGTGGGCGATTGGCCGGGGATGGCTGGTCGCCCATTTTTTATGGTTTAACTTTTGTTGAATTGGTCGGAGTTGTCGGCTTCCTCCGACAATGCTACAATGCAAACATATCGCATTTGTGGAGGCTACTCAATGAAAACACGACTCACTCTTTTCTGCATCTTGACCCTGACGCTGCTGGCATTGCTGGGTTGCGCGCCGGCTGAAAACATCCCTGAACCCACACCTACGCTTGCGCCGCCTGTCGAAATCACTCCAGAAGTTACCCCACCGGCCAGTGGAGATGGACTGGCAATCACTGCCGTCGAACTGGCAGGCGAAGCGGGCGTGGAACGCATCGACTACCGTGGCAACTGCCCGGTATCTTTCCAATTCGAAGGCACAGTTTATTCGCAGGGGGCGGGTGAGTTTACCTACCAACTGCGGGCCGATTCGAACGATCCCAATTTCGAGTTCGTCTTGCCCGATTCGCAAACCGTGAATAATCCCACCGCCGACGAACATGAATTGCAGGTAATCGATTCACTGGAGATCGATGCCTCGGTTGATGGTTGGGTGTATTTGTATATCTCGGAGCCAATGGAATTCTCATCCAATAATGTGGATTTGGTTGTGGTTTGTGAATAGGCCGTTTTCTTGCTGCGGTTGTGTTAGGCGCATGGAATGATACTGGTGCTATGTATAAACGTCTTATCCTTTTTCCCTTTGCACTTCTGATTGGAGCTTGTGTGGCCGCACCCATTGTGCCGTCACCCATCCCATCGGATACTCCCTCCAATGGTTGGGAACTGGTGTGGGCGGATGAATTTGAGCAGCCTGACGGCTCGGCACCCGACCCCGAAAAATGGACGTACGATATCGGGGCTGGTGGGTGGGGCAACGCAGAACTGCAATACTATACGGATACAACCGACAACGCGTATATCGAAAACGGTCATCTGGTGATTAAGGCTGTCGAGCAGGTAGATGCATCGCAGCGTTATACTTCCGCTCGGGTGGTCAGCCGCCAAGGGGGAGATTGGACCTACGGGCGGTTTGAAATTCGAGCCAGGCTGCCCGCCGGACAGGGCATCTGGCCGGCGATTTGGATGCTGCCAACCGACGAGGTATATGGCATCTGGCCAGCCAGTGGTGAAATCGATATTATGGAATTCATCGGGAAAGAACCTAACACGATCTATGGCACATTGCATTACGGCGCGCCATTGGAGTCTGAAGGCGCTTTTTATGAATTGCCCGGCGAAAACCCATTTTCCAATCAATTCCACGTTTATGCGCTGGAATGGGAACCGGAAGAGATGCGTTGGTATGTCGATGATGTGCTTTACCAGACCATCGATACATGGTTCACTTCCGGTCTCGAAGATGGTTTTCCGGCGCCTTTTGATCAGCGTTTTCACTTGTTGATGAATATCGCCGTGGGTGGTGTGTGGCCGGGACCGCCAGATGAAACGACCGAATTTCCCCAATTTATGTACGTGGATTACGTGCGGGTGTATCAATCCATGGATGCCCCATGAGTTTTAAGAATGGGACGATTTGAGTTTGTCGGATGCATTTTGTCCGGGCAAGGACAACATGGTAAACTTTATAGAAATGTGAAAAATGAGGAGCAAGACATGGGTTCAGGAATGAAGCGTAAATTAGGGCGCTCCGGCATCGAGGTCAGCGCCATGGGATTGGGCTGCTGGGCAATTGGTGGGCCTTTCAATTCCGGGGGCACACCGGCCGGGTGGGGTGAAGTGGACGATGAGGAATCGATCCGTGCCATCCATGCCGGATTGGCGCATGGGATCAATTTCTTCGACACCGCCAATGCTTATGGCACCGGTCACAGCGAGATCGTATTGGGGCGGGCACTGGCCGGACGGCGTTCGCAGGCCGTGATCGCTACCAAGTTCGGTGCTTCCTTCGAGGAACTCAGCCGTGAGATCAGTGAATGGTTAGCTACCCCTGCCTATATCCGGCAGGCCTGTGACGACTCGCTGCGTCGCCTGAATACCGATTGCATCGACCTCTACCAGTTCCATCTGGGCGGCTATCCGGCTGAGCAGGCCGATGAAGTGCGCAAGACGTTAGAAGAATTGGTAACGGCAGGTAAGATCCGCTACTATGGCTGGAGTACCGATTTCCCGGACCGCGCCAAGGTGTTCGCCGAAGGCCCAAACTGCACGGCTTTCCAGTTCCAGATGAACGTGCTCGATGATGCCCCCGAAATGGTGGCTTTATGTGAAGAACTCGATATGGCCGGAATCAACCGCGGGCCGCTGGCGATGGGGCTGCTGACCGACAAATACTCGGCAAAGACAGCCCTGGGCGGCGATGACGTGCGCGGTGAAAACAGCCCGGACTGGATGAAGTATTTCAAGGATGGCAAACCCAACCCGGAGTGGTTTGAGAAAGTCGCCGCAGTGCGCGAGATCATCACCAGCGAAGGTCGCACGCTGGCTCAAGGCGCACTGGCCTGGCTGTGGGGCCGCAGTGAAGTCACCCTGCCGATCCCTGGTTTCCGTACCGTGCAGCAGGTCGAGGAAAACGCCAAAGCAATGAAATTTGGCGCACTCAAGGAAGATCAGATCAAGGAGATCGACGCCATCCTGGAACGTTGAACTACATTTTAGAGGGAGGAGCAAGTCCTCCCTCTAACAAATTTCTAATTCAATCTTGGCGGACTATGCCCTTGCATCTGAAACCGTTCCATGCTAGAATCGCAAAGGGTAGGTATCATTTGTGTGTACGGCGCTGAAAAGTGGGAAGCCCCCACTTTTCTTCATATCACCAGCTTTTTACACAAAGATACATATTTGGGAACCCCTAAACCATTTACCGTCTTAATTGGAGTATTGCAGAAATACCGGAGAGTAAGTAAGCATGAAGAACGAATTTTCTTTGGCGTTCAATGAAGTATTGGACGACAAACAACTGCCGAAAGACATCGTCCTGGAGGCAATCGAAGCTGCAATGATCTCGGCCTATCGCAAAGCCGTGAACGCTTCCAGCGCGCAGCACGTCAGCGCCAAACTGGACGCAGAGACCGGTGGTGTGACCATTTTTGCCGAGAAAGAGGTCGTCGAGGACGTCCAGGACGAACGCACCGAAGTGCTGCTCGAAGAGGCTCTGAAATATGACCCCGAAGCCGAACTCGGTAGTCTGGTTGTTGTCGAATCCACGCCTGAAGATTTTGGGCGCGTAGCTGCCCAGACGGCGCGCCAGGTGATCCAGCAGCGTATCCGCGAAGCGGAGCGCGATGCCCAATACGAACATTACAATGCGCAGACAGGCGAAATCATTAACGGTATCGTACAGTCTGTCAACCCCAGCAAAATCACGCTTGGCCTGGACCGCAAGGCTGAAGGCATTATGCCGCGCAACCAGCAAATCCGCGGCGAACGCTTCCGCGTACACGACCGTGTGCGTGCCTTGTTGGCCGAGGTCAAAATGACCCCGCGTGGGCCGGAGATCATCCTCTCGCGGGCCCATCGCAATTTCCTGCGCCGCTTACTCGAAGACGAAGTTCCCGAAATTTACAACGGTATGGTTGAAATTCGTTCGATCGCGCGTGAACCGGGCTACCGCTCCAAGGTGGCCGTTGCTGCGCTGCAACCCGGCATCGACCCGGTCGGCGCGTGCGTCGGTATCCGCGGTGTCCGCATTCAGGCCATCGTGCGCGAACTGAACGACGAAAAGATCGACGTGATCGAATGGAACCCTGATCCTGCTGCATATATTGCCAAGGCTCTCAGCCCGGCGCGCGTCAACGGCGTGTACCTGAACGAAGATATCGATGGTAGCAAGACCGCTACAGTAGTGGTGCCAGAAGACCAGCTCAGCCTGGCTATCGGCCGCGATGGGCAGAACGCCCGCCTGGCCGCCAAGCTGACCTCCTGGCGCATCGACATCAAGAGCCTGTCCGAGGCTGCCTCCGACGCGCTCTTCAAATTGTCCAACGATCCTGCTTACACTGAAGATGCCAAGAAACTGACCGATGAAATGTCCACGGTAGAAGCGATCCTGGCCAAGAAGAACGAAGGCCGTCCGATCACCCCCGAAGAATACCAGATCCTGGCACGCTTCATTGATCGCATCGAGCGTGGCGTGGTTGCCCGCCAGCAAGAGAAGCTGGAAATTGAGCGTCTGATCGAAGAAAAAGCCAAGGCGGCAATTCCCAACGAGGCTTACGATATTCCCCTGGATGATCTGGGCCTCTCCCCACGCCTCAACATTTTGCTTACCGGTGAAGGCTACTCCACGATTGGTGACCTGATGCTGCAATTGCATATGGACCCCGACCAGATTCTGGGTTTGAATGGTGTCGGGCCAAAGACCATGGACGACATTCAGGAAGCTTTGGATGCCTACGATCTGCCTGAAGTAGAGGTTGCACAAGAAGTTGAAGCGGAAGCCGAGGCCGTGGCCGAAACTGCCGAAGTCGAGTCGGAGGAAGTTGAAGCCGAAGCTGAGACCGAAGTAGAAGCAGAAGAGGCTGAAGCTGAACTCGAGCTTGAAGACGAGGAAGAGGAAGAAGAAATATCCCTCGACGATATCTTCGAGCAATCGGCGAAAGAAATTCAAAAAGAGACCAAGCGCAAAAAGCCGGCGATCAAGATTGTCGACGAAGTGCCTTCATTGGATGAATTGCCCGAAGTCCAGCGGCAGAAACAGAAGGAAAAGAAGAAGCGCTACCGCGAGGTCGAATACGACCCCGATCACGACGTGACCATTGTACGGCGGCGACGTAAGCGCAGCGGCGAAGAATGGGAAGAGGAAGATTGGTAGGATCGAGACTCCACCTGGGCAAACCGGCGGAGTGGTTATAAAATATTGGCAAATACGGCAAGGCGCAGCCTTGGCTGCGCGCTTGGCCCTATTTGTTTGATCGCTTGGTAAATTGGAAACCAAGTGTGAGCGTGGGTATCATTGACTTCAAAACGTGGGAGGCGATGGTATCCTGAAGATAGGAACAAAAAAATCGTATTTAGTAGTAATCCTGGGTGATAGGCGGTGGCCAAGAAGAAACGGCGCGGCAAGCATATCCCGCAAAGAACGTGCGTTGGTTGCCGGACAATCCAACCCAAACGTTCGATGATCCGCGTGGCGCGCACTCCCGACGGAGTGCAAGTCGACCCAAGTGGCAAATTGCCAGGACGCGGGGCTTATCTTCACGACCTGCGATCTTGCTGGCAACAAGGCCTGAAAGGCGCACTTGTCCACGCGCTAAAAACGGAAATAACTGCCGAAGAACGCGAACATTTGATCGCGTATATGCAGAGTTTACCAGACACAAATGCTGCCGAACCAGTATCGGAAGGTCAAGCAGATCGACCGAAAACACCAAATGAATAGGGCCAACGTGTTTATCTGAAGCCCTATTGGCCAAAAAGGCCTTTGGTTACCGCTCACTGGGATTCGACGGATGAAGTTTTGTAAGGAGAAACCAGATGAGCGATAATGGAACAGATACCAAGGCTATAGAATTACCTGCCAGCATGACCGTACGTCAACTGGCCGACTCAATCAATTCCAGCCCCATTGAAATCATTAAAACCTTAATGGCGAATGGTGTGATGGCGAACATCAACCAGATGATCGATTTCGATACTGCCGCGATTGTGGCAGCCGAAATGGGCTATGATGCTACCCTGGAAGTCATTGACCAGGTTGAAGCCGAAGATTCCGGCGAAATTCCTCTGTGGCGGCGCTTGATTGCCAAGGAGAAAGAGGAAGACCTGGTCCGGCGGCCCCCGGTGGTTTCCATCCTCGGGCACGTTGATCATGGGAAGACCTCGCTGTTGGACGCGATCCGCCAGACACACGTGCAGGAAGGGGAAGTCGGCGGCATTACCCAGCACATCAGCGCCTATCAGATTACACATAACGACCGCTTGATCACATTCCTGGATACCCCTGGCCACGCTGCCTTTACCGCCATGCGGTCGCGCGGTGCCCAGGGTGCCGACATCGTCATCCTGGTGGTGGCGGCCGACGATGGTGTGATGCCCCAGACGCGTGAAGCGCTGGCGCACGCCCGTGCTGCCCAGGTGCCGATCATTGTGGCCCTGAACAAAATCGACAAATCCAATGCCAACCCCGATTACGTCAAGCAGCAGCTCGCCGAAGTCGGCCTGATCCCCGATGAGTGGGATGGCGATACGATTGTGGTGCCGGTCTCGGCAACCGAGAAGTCCGGCCTGGAAGACCTGCTGGAAGCCATCAACCTGGTGGCTGACAATATCGACATTTACGCTAACCCGGATGGCGAAGTGCTCGGCACGGTGATCGAAGCCGAACTCGACCGCCACCGCGGTGTATTGGCAACCTTGCTGGTGCAGAATGGCACCTTGCATGCCGGTGACGTGCTGGTTGCCGGTACCTCTCACGGGCGTGTACGTGCCATGTTCGACTTCAGTGGTAAAGCAATTGAAGAAGCCGGCCCCTCTACTCCGATCTCTGTGATGGGATTGAACGAAGTTCCGGAAGCCGGAGATATTTTCCGGATCGTGGATAGCGATAAGGAAGCCCGCACCATCGTTGCCGACCGGCTGGAGAAACGGCAGCAGCAAGCCACATTGGCCGCTCCCGCCATGACGCTGGAGTCGCTCTTCGAGCGCTACCAGTCCGGGGAAGTACGTGAGTTACGCCTGATCGTCAAGGCAGATGTGCAGGGTTCCCTGGAGCCGATCATCTCTTCGCTGGAAGAAATGAAAGCCGGGGATAAGGTTGGCGAAATTGGCGTCAACGTTTTGCACGCCGATACCGGTAATATCAGCAAGGACGATATTTCCCTGGCCGCTGCTTCTCAGGCAATTGTGATGGGTTTCAACGTTTCCGCTGACGTGGCTGCTCGCAAGCAGGCTGAAGTCGAAGGCATCGATATTCGCAACTACGACATCATCTATCGCCTGACCGAGGACGTTGAAAAAGCCCTCAAGGGTATGTTGGAACCGGAAGAGCGCGAGACCGTGATCGGCAAAGCCGAGGTGCGTGCCATCTTCACCATCCGTAAGATCGGCAAGATTGCCGGTTGCCGGGTGATCGACGGGGAAGTGCGCCGCAACGCTTTCATGCGTGTGATCCGAAATGACAAGGTGATTCACGATGCTCCGGTCAGCTCGCTCAAGCGCGAGCAAGAAGACGTGCGTGAAGTGCGCCAGGGTTTCGAATGTGGCATCAATGTAGAAGGTTTCGACGATTTCAAAGTCGGCGACGTTTTACAATGCTACATCCATGAGTTGGTGAAGGTGGAGTAGGAACGCAGATGGTTTCGGAGGAACGTACCCGCCGCATTGCCCAACGCGTGCGTGAAGAATTATCGGAGATGTTGATCTTTGAAGTTTCTGACCCACGCCTGGGCGGCGTAAGCATTACCGATGTGCGCGTCGACCGAGAGTTGGCCTATGCCAGTATATTCGTGTCGGCCGTTGAAGGATCGGTGCGCAAAGACGAAATCCTGGAGGGTTTCGAGGCCGCAAAAGGCTTTTTGCGCCGCCAGTTAGCCAGCCGCATCCAGTTGAAGAGTTTCCCGCAACTGCGCTTTTTCTGGGATCCTACGCCCGAACACGCTGACCGCATCGACCGCTTGATCGCTTCATTACACGCTGAAGAAGACGACGAAGAAGGTGCCGCCAGCGATGAGTGAGCGGCTACTGGCTGAAATTCGCGGGTGCATTGCCCAGGCTCAGCATATTGCTGTGATTGGGCATAAGCGCCCGGATGGTGATTCGATTGGTTCGGTGCTTGGCCTGGGGCTGGCTTTGCAAAACGCTGGCAAACAGGTGCAAATGTGCTCCGAAGACGGCGTGCCCTCGGCCTTGAAACACTTGGAAGGCAGTGAGCAGATTGTCCAGGAATTGTATCTGCCTATCGACCTGGTGATTGCCGTCGATATGTCGAGCTTCGACCGCCTGGGTGCAGACTTGCCCGAAGAACTGGTGGCTGCCCGTACTCGGGCCAACCAGCCTTTAGTCGACGTTTGTATCGATCATCACGCTACTAACAATCACTTTGCGGCTGTCAGCCTGGTGGAAGAAACGGAAGTGGCTGTGGCGGCTATACTGACCAAACACCTGTCCGCGCTTGGATTAGAGATTTCGCCGGCGGTTGCCGGGGCGCTTTTAACCGGTATAATTACAGATACAATCGGTTTTCGCACGCCGAGCGTGAATGCTGGAACGCTGCGCCTGGCTGCTGACCTGGTAGAAAAAGGCGCCAACTTACCCGAACTCTATTTCAAGGCGTTGGTGGAAAAATCCTTTGAAGCCACGCGTTATTGGGGTGCAGGATTATCGAAGATCCGTAGGGAAAATGGGATTGTGTGGACGACGCTTTCGGTCGAAGACCGGAAGACAGCCGGATACGGCGGTAATGATGACGCCGATCTGGTAAATGAGCTTTCTTCTGTAAAAGATGCAAAAATCGCGATCATCTTTATCGAACAATCCGATAACACTGTCAAGATCAGTTGGCGATCCAAGCCCGGCTACGACGTCAGCCAGGTTGCTACGCAATTTGGCGGCGGTGGGCATAAGGTTGCCTCTGGGGCTATGGTAGTAGGGGATTTGCAATCCGTGTGTGACCAGGTTCTGGCTGCTACCAAGCAGACCCTGACCGGTGATTAATATTAACGCTATCATTTATCGATAATAAAAATTTCAGCGAGGTAATAAAAAGAAAAATGTACGGACAAACAACACAATGCAGTTTAAGAAAAATCTTCGATTTTTCCATCGCAGGTAATGTTTTCGATATCATGATTTGGGGAGAAGGGTAAAAATGGATAACGACGTAGTAAAAAATGTTGTCTCAGGGGTTTTGGTCGTCGACAAGCCCGTTGGGCTGACTTCCCATGATGTCGTGCAGATCATTCGCCGGGGAACCGGCATTCGCCGTGCCGGGCATACCGGGACGCTCGATCCGCGCGCATCTGGCGTATTGGTAGTTCTGGTTGGTCCCGCGGTGCGCTTGAGTGAGTTCGTTTCTGCTTCTGACAAGCGCTATCAGGCGACCATCCGTTTGGGCAGCCGTTCAGACACGTATGACTCTGAAGGCATCATCACCGAGTCGGAAATGCCCGTGGAAGTGACCGAAGAGCAGTTCAATGAAATGATCAAGGGATATGTTGGTGAAATCGAACAGGTTCCCCCGCCATATTCCGCCGTCAAGGTGCAGGGCAAGAAAGCCTACGAGCGCGCCCGAGAGGGTGAAGAAGTAGAGCTCGAGCCGCGCATGATCAATGTATACAACCTGGAAGTGCTCGAATGGGCACCGCCGGAAGTTGTCATCGATGTGTACTGTTCCTCCGGTACGTATGTGCGCTCTCTGGCAAACGACATTGGTGAGGAATTAGAGGTCGGTGCCCACCTGGTTGGTTTGCGCCGTACCAAGAGTGGACGTTTTACATTGCGCGATGCCATCTCCCTGCGCCGCCTGCGCGAAGCCTTCGAAGCTGGTTCCTGGGCACAGTACCTGATCCCGGCTTCCGAAGCGTTGGGTGATTGGCCGATGATCGAGCTGGACGCCGATGAAGTCGAGAAGGTCCGCCACGGCCACCGCCTTCCGGCTGAGCCGGATGCGGTCGGATGGGCGCGCGCCGTCAGTATGCAGGGTGACCTGGTTGCACTGATCGAGGTCGTTCCTGAAGATCAGGAGTGGCAGCCGCGTAAGGTTTTCTTCTCTTCCTGAGCAACCCATGCAGCACTATACATCGCTGCAAGCCGTTAACGTGCAAGATGCCTGGCTAACGATCGGCGCCTTCGACGGCGTCCATCTTGGGCATCGCCAGATACTAAAGCAACTCACTGCCGGAGCACATGCGAGTGGCGCTCCGGCAGTTGTGCTTACTTTCTTTCCCCACCCGATGGTGGTGTTGCGCGGCCCGCAGCCGAATTTCTACCTGACCAGCCCCAAAGAAAAGGCCGCGTTGTTAGCCGAAGCCGGGGTGGATATTGTTATCACTCATCCTTTCGACCATTCCGTTTCCCAGATCTCGGCACGCGACTTTGTCCAGGATTTGAAACAACACCTGGGGCTGGCCCAATTGTGGGTCGGCCATGATTTCGCCTTGGGCCGTAAGCGGGAAGGTGATATTCCGACCTTGCGGCAATTCGGCGCGGAAATGGGTTTCGGTGTACAGGTGGTGGCAGAGGTAACCGGGAACGGCGCGGTGATCTCGTCGAGCCTGATCCGCCAGGCGTTACGGGCGGGTAATGTACACCAGGCGATGGATTGGCTGGGGCGGGCCTACAACTTGGATGGCAAGATCGTGCATGGCGATGGCCGCGGCCGCACGATTGGGATTCCCACCGCCAATATCGAATACTGGCCGGAGCGCGTGATCCCTGCCAAAGGCGTGTATGCCTGCCGGGCAGAGGTGAACGGGCAGGTCTGGGAGTCGGTCACCAACATTGGCGTGCGCCCGACGTTCGATGTCGACGCCGTGCAAACTTACGTGGAAACCTACCTGTTGGATTACGACGGGGGTGAGATCTACGGCCAGCGCATGAAACTAGAATTCCTGGCTCACATCCGGGATGAACAGCGTTTCTCGGGGGTGGACGAATTGGTTGCGCAAATCCATCGCGATATCGAAACCGCGCGCCAAATTTTGCAAACGTAGCATATGCCTGCCGGGCACGCGGGGAGGTGGCGAGATGAGAAAACCGAAAATGTTGATATGCCTGGGGATACTGTTGGTATTCTCCTTGGCTTGCAGCCTGTCTGCGCAGACCCCAACACCTACATCCACACCTGTTCCAACTGATCCATCACTACCTCCCAGCGATACAGTGGTTCCCCCGACTGTGCCGCTGGCATCACCGACCGATATCCCCACTGCGACTGAGACGTTTACGCCATTTCCTTCCCCCACTTTCGAGCCCGCAGAAATCCTGGCGACCTTTACCGCCGTTGCCCAGGCGCAGAGCCTGTTGGCCGCCCCGGCCTTAGAGTCGCCTTCGTACTCCGAGCAGATCATCGGGCTGCGCGATTTTGCCTGGGGATTGGATGATACTTTCTGGGTGGCAACCGAGTCGACGTTTTACAGCAACCCGGATGATCCCATCAAAACCGGTGACTGGGTCAATGACGCTGTGTTCGTTTCGCCGGATGGCAGTATTGTGGCTTCCTTGAACGTCCAGAATTCGGAAGTGCGTTTCTTTGATGCTGCCAGCGGTGCAGAACAACGTACGCTGCCCTGGTACGATCACGCCGGGCCGGTGCTGTATGGCGTGGAATTCTCTGCCGATTGGAGCACAATGGCGTGGTACATCCGTGGCACGGTGCAGATCATGAACCCGTGGAACGGCGAGGCTGGCCCGCGGCTCTCCCACGAGCAGTTTATCGATCAGATTGCGTTGTCTGCTGATGGGCAGCAAATCGCAACTTTGCAAGGCGGCGGCCCGTTGATCGTATGGAATACGCAGACCGGGGCCGAACTGGTACGCCTGGAACCGCCTGTGCCGAGTTACCGGGGGACAGTCTCGCCTGATTTGACAAAGGCTGCGTTGACCGGTGAGGCCAACGCGATTGTGGTCTGGGATATTGCCAGCGCTCAACCGATTTATGTGTTCGCCGGGCGCGGCATGGAAACCACCAGTCTGACTTTTTCTCCCGACGGCGGCGTGCTGGCGGCGGCTTTCGATGACGGCTCGATCCTGACCTGGGATTTGGCAACCGGCGCGGTGTTGGATAACCTGGGCGGGTACGCCTGCCGCATTTTCAAGCTGCCTTTCTCGCCTTATGATCCCACCCTGGCTGGACAAACCAGCGAGGGCGCGATCTGGCTGTGGCGCGCGGAGTGGTGATATTTAGTGAAGTTTTAGGTTGCGGCGATTAAAGTCGCTGGCA
>JBNKDB010000377.1:0-3752 GCA_050288045.1 Anaerolineales bacterium
GATGATGAGCGGTTCGCGCTGCAATGCAACCGTGCCCATGATCGATTTTGTGTCGATGGGCAGCGTCTCGATTGCCGGGTTGATCTGGCGTTCACCGGTGAAGGCGCTTGTCACCAGGTGCGTGCCGTTCTTCTCCACCAGGCGGAAAATGCCATACTTGGCATCGGTTACTTCCAGGGCCATACGCAGGATGGCATCGAGCGTGTCATCGAAGCTGGTGTGGGAGGAAATCAGCATCCCGGCGCGGCGCAGGCGGCGTAGTTCGCGTTCCTTGCGTTCTTGTTCCTGTTGCGCCAGGGTGATGCGCTGGGCGGTTGCCAGGGTCATGGCGGTCAGGTTGACGAAATTGTCCAGCATGAGCAGTTCCAACTCGCTGAAGGCGCGTTGCTCGTGCAGGTAGACGTACAGTGCCCCCAGAATTTCGTCGGCCACCATCAGGGGATAGCAAGCCACGGCTTTGGCACCCTGGTTGACTTTGGCCGGGTTGATCTCGGAAGCGGGCATCTCGTAAGAAAGGATGCGGTGTTGGGCAGCAACGGCCGTCGCCCCCAGACCATCAGGCCGCGGTGCGTCGTCGGGTCGGGAATCGTCGTGTTGTTCCGAGGCGACGCGCGAATCGATATCGAATTCGCCGCGTTTGGCGTTGTAGGTGTAGATCACGGCCGATGAGCCCGGCACGACCTCGGTAGCGCTTTCGACGATCAGGCGCAGCGTATTTTCCAGGCTGGCCAGATTCCCGGATTCACCGCGATTGATGGCGGCACCGATCTGGTTGAGCCTGGAGAGGATCATATGTAAGTGAGTGGTCGATTGTTCAGTCACGGTTTGACAGATTAGTTTTGGTCTATGGGTATGCACCAAGCCGGATAATGGATAGCCTTACGCGCTATCTCAGGTACAGGAAAGTTTACGATGGTTATCAAGATTGTAGCATACGTGAATCGTTACGGCAATTTGGTCATTTGCCGCTGGCTGTTTGTCCCTCCCCAAAGCAATTAGATTGCCAAGGGGAGGGACGCAGGTTGACCGGCAGGTACCCAAAAAAGGAGAAAAAATCGGAGATTGGTCTTTCTGTAAAACTATGCCGGTCAACCCGCCAGCTCTCCGGTGATTAGTAAGGTTCGTTGAGCAAGTGCATGCGCTAAGCTAATTTACTGCGCGGCCAAGCAAACTGGGCAGCGAAAGATCGCCTGCCAATGTGCTTGTTGCCGTGAGCGCCGCTGAGTGGCCTGGACCACCTGTCGCTGCCGGTTACCCGGGCAGTGAGGCCGGGGCGCTACTCGGCTGTGTTCGATAGCAATTCTGGAACATGGTTGAATTCGGGTTCTTCCAGCGCTTGGGGAACCGGCATCATGAACACAGGCTTGTCGGTGCCTTCCACAACGCGCTGGGCAACGCTGCCGACCAGTAATTCCAGCTTACCGCGCCCGCGCGAGGTCAGCATGATCAGGTCGACATCTTCCTGTTCCGCAACGGAAAGGATCGTCCGGGCCGGTAAAGAACCAGTCACAATGGTACGCACTTGGATGTTTTCTTCCTGGAGCGAATCGGAGACGCACTTCAAGAATTTCTTCATATTGGTATCGGCCTTGGTTTGTAAAGTTTTTACGAATTCGGCTGGTGCCCGGTACTTGCTCATCTCCGGCACGGCCGGGACAGAAGTCAGGATCAATTCAGCGCCGAAGGTCTTGGCGAGTAATTTGGCATAGGGCAGGCTGCGTTCGGAAACGATCGAGCCGTCCAGGGCGACCAGGATACGCTTGAGCGTAGGGACGGGAGCCTCGCCACACTCATCATTAGCCTGCACCAGCAAGATCGGGGTGGAAATCTTCTGCACGAGTTTGCGGGAGACACCACCCCGATCCCAATGCTTACTGCCCGACTTGCCGCTGGTGCTGGTGATCACCAGGTCGATATCCCTGGATTCGATCTGAGCGGCGGTTACATCGGCGATGAAACCTGGGTGGATGGCGTAGTCCACCTGGATACCCTGCGCTTTGAGATCGGCGCTTAGCTCGCGCAGGTAGGTATCACGGGCAGCGTAGGTTTCAGCGTACTGTGCTTCTAAGGTAGGGGTATGATCTTTTACGGAGGCAAGCAGCAGCAGTTCTACCCCGGTCGATTTCTGGAGGGCGATGGCTGTGGGCAAGGCCCGCGCCGCGCACTCCGAGCCATCCAGCAGCACAGCGGCTTTCTGGATGGAGGCGCTTTCCTGCCGCCAGGTACTGTTGAGGATCGGTTCGGGTTTCCAGGTGAAATCGGTATCGAGCACGACCACTTCGCCGCTTTCGGCGATCTTTTTAGAGGTAGCGAATTGCCCGAAACCAAAACCGGCCACTTGGTTGGAGTCGAGTAGACCAAGGTATTCCATCTCGGCGGACGGCTCGCCCAGCTTGCTGCGGAAATAAGTGAACGTGGCGTAAAGGATTGGAATAAAAACGAAATAAGTCCAGGCGCCTTCCAGGAACCGTTCTGCAAAAATGATCAGGGTGGCGCCGCTGGTCAGCAGCGCGGCCAGGGTCGTTCCGGCGATCAGACCCACTTTCCCAAAAGTAAATTCGGCTTTCAGGTCACGGATCAGGCGTTTGGTCACGGCCCAACCGGTCATGCTGAGCAGGATGAAAACCCCGGCAGCATAAATGGCGAGATAAGTTTCTTCGTGCGTGCCCAGGAACAGGAAGCATACACTGACGATGCCAACTTCGATCCAGACTGGTTTGTCGGCCACTTCAAATTGATTGCGCTGGCCGATCAGGAGCGGGATGTAGTTGCGCTCTTTGAGGCCCAGGGCCAGGTTTTGCAGACCCTGCGCGCTGGCTGCCGAGGCAGACATCAGCACGGCTACACCGATCAATGTACCGATATACGGGAGCGGTTCGGGCAGTAGGGCGTCCATGGTCTGGGTGAAGACGGATACGTGGGTATTGGTCGGGTCGGACAGGGCGAAGATCGACGGCCCGACGATCAGCATGGTGACTGCGGCGGTGCCCATGATGATCAGCAGACTGCCGAAGGCCTTGTTGCTCTTCTGGATCGCGTCTCCTTCGTATGCCGCGACCAGGTTGGCAAACACTTCGATGCCGGTCATTACCGCCAGGATACGTACGTACCCACCAATCGTGAAGTGCAGATATTCGGATTGAAATGACCTCAAGTCAATGCTGGGCAGGTGGAAGCCGGTCTTGATGATGGTGGTGATTACCATTGTCCACAGCAGCAAGAGAACGCCGGCCGTGGCCGGGCCAAAAGCGCGCGCCGCCATTTTGGGGCCGCGGTTGACCACCCAACCGGTGAAAATACTTAAAATGATGGCTAAAATGGTGCGGTATTGAATGCCCAGGATGCTGGCGTTCAGGGCCGGGAAACGGTCGGCGATAAAGGTGACCATTGCGGCCATACTGACCAGAAAAGTCAGCGTGTATTCAATGAAAGTGATGGCGGCGTTGACCTTGACCGCCCAGCCCCCAAACTCTTCTTCGCTCAGGCCGCTGCCCCCACTGCCATCCGTCACCCAACGCATCACCAAACGGTACATTGCCGAGACGACTGCGATGGTCAGCACGACCATCCAGACCGAAGTGCCAAAGGTGACCTGCGCCACCCCGGCCACAACGATCAATTTCAAGAATGGACCGAAGACATACAGGGGTGAAGTTGCCGGATCACCGCCGCCAGCGAGGGCGCCTTCAAATGCATTGCTGAGTTTGTGGGATACGTTACCAGCCATGAGCGTTTCCTTCCTACGTGAAAAT
>JBNKDB010000378.1:0-3189 GCA_050288045.1 Anaerolineales bacterium
TTTCGTTTAATCAAATTGGCGTTATTTGCCGTTCTTCCACAGCTTGAAGTCTTTCAGGATCGACCCACCGATGAATTCCAGCAGCAGCGAGTTATCCGGCACCAGGCTGGAATCGAGCGGAAGGAACCATTCCAGCAGCGCCAGCAGGCGCTTGACCTCAACGTGCTCCGGTTCTTTATACGAAACCTGCCGCAGCAAGGGTTCAGCCAGCGGCTTGAGCACGGCCAGTTCGTAGGCCAACGCCGAGTTGAACATCACGTCGGCATTTTCCTGATAGGGGAAGATGTAACGTTTTTCCCCGCGCCGCACCGACTCCCAACGCTGGATCGTATCCTGCGGGCTGTAACCGCGCGTGCGGGCGTCGCGCACGATGCGGCGTACCAGGCGCGTATCGGTCGTGGAGACACGGTTGTGGCGATCCAGGTTCAGTTGGGTGAGCGCCGAGCAGTACACCCGGAAAGTTTGTGCATCAGGGATTTCCGGCAGCAAGTCGGGGTTCAAGCCATGAATACCTTCCAGAATAACAATCTGTCCTGGGTCGAGTTGAACGGTTTCACCAGGACCGCCTTTCCCACTGATGAAGTCGAACTTGGGTAATTGAACTTCTTCTCCGGCGATCAGGCCCTTCAAATCCTCATTGAGCTGCTTGAGATTCAGCGCCCCTAACTGTTCGAAGTCGAATTCGCCGTTCTCATCGCGCGGCGTAAGGTCTCGGTCGACGAAGTAATTATCCAGCTCCAGAGGGAAGGGCGTCAGGCCATGCGCCAGCAATTGGATCGAGAGGCGTTTGGAGAAAGTCGTCTTGCCCGACGAAGAGGGTCCGGCGATCAACACAATACGGACATCTTTACGCTGTTCTACGATCAACGAGGCGATGTGCGCCACGCGGCGTTCGTGTAGCGCCTCAGAAACCAGTACGACCTCGCGGACGCGGTCGTCGGAGATGGCATCATTGAGCGAACCCACGCTGGAAATCCCCAGGCGTTCCAACCATTTGCCATAATCACGGAACATGGCAATCAACTTCGGGTTACGCCCAAGAGGCAAGATTTCGGTGGGAGCTTGGTGGCGGGGGAAACGTAGCACGAAGCCATCTTCCACCTGGTTCAGCTTGAACCACTGGATATAACTACTGGAAGGTACCATATAACCATGATGGTAATCACGATGGTCACTAAAAGTGTACAGCACCAGATAATCTTTCTTACGGTGTGCCAACAGACGCACTTTATCATCCATGCCCTTGGATTTGAAGAACTCGATCGCCTCGACCAATGGCACTTCCTCCCGGCAAAATGGCAAATCTTCCGCTACCATCTGGCGCATCAAGCGTTCCATTTCATCAAGATCTTCCTGACTTAACCGCTCGCCCCCTTCCACCTGACAGTAGTACCCACCCGAAAACACCGAGTGGTCAATGGTCAGTGTGGCTTTCGGGAACAGGCGCTCGAAGGCGGCTTCCAACAAGAAGGTCAGCGAACGGCGGTAGATGCGCATACCGTCCGGCTCTCCCAGGCGCACCGGCTTGACATCCGCTTCCCGGTCAATGGCGTAGGTCAATTCGCGCAATTCGCCGTTCACGATTGAGCCAACAATATTGGGCAAGCCATCATTCGCTAATGCTTTCAAGAAATCACCCACTGCCGCGCCGCGTGGGCCGGTCAGCACCCGGCCGTCATCCAATCTGATCTGCACTTCCTTGCTCAACTCACTAAATTGAATATCACTACCCATGTTTAATCTCTCACTTTCAGAGTGTTTTGTCTGGAACTTACTATTTTACCAGCCAAATATCCGGGCGGGAACTTTTTAACCTTGGCAAGCGTTTTATGAACAACGCCAACCCTTTACTCAACGTTTCTCAAGGAGGTTTTAGAAATGAACAAGCAACACATATCCAAATTCATCGTTTTTGTCCTGATCGTCACGCTTGCAACTGCGGCATGTGGTGGTGGGGCAGCAGCGACCGAAGAGCCACAGGAACTCGAATCCAATGTACAAGACGTTCCAATGGAAGCTCCGGTGGAAGAGGGAGAAGCTGCACCGGCAGAAGAAGAACCTATGGGAGAAGAAGCATGGTATGGAGAAGAACCCGCGGAGGATTTTGCTGGTGCACCACCCCAGGAACCGCCCAACGACGAGCCCTATCCCGACACATTCTTCGAAGATTATGGCACCAATCCCTTCATCGATACGGAAGACGACCACTTTTCCACCTTTGCCCTGGACGTCGACACCGGCTCGTACACCATCGCCCGCCGCTATATTCGTGACGGTTACCTCCCCCCGGCAGACGCCATCCGGGTAGAGGAATTCGTCAACTACTTCGACCAGGGCTACGCATCACCAGAAGACGGTAAAGCCTTCGCCATCTCCATGGACGGCGCGCCTTCACCCTTCACCGAAACCGAGCGCTATGAAATGCTGCGGGTGGGCATCCAGGGATTCACCATTGATCCAGAAGATCGCAAGGATGTCTCCCTGACCTTCGTAATCGATGTTTCTGGCTCGATGGACATGGAAAACCGCTTCGAATTGGTCAAGGACGCCCTGGAATTGCTGGTCGAGCAAATGCGCCCCTCCGACACAGTCGGGATCGTGGTCTACGGCTCCGAAGCACGCGTCGTGCTGGAACCCACCAGTGGCCGAGATCAAGAAGAGATTCTGCGAGCGATCAAACGCCTAAAGCCGGAAGGCTCAACCAACGCCGAAGCCGGGTTGAAACTCGGCTACAAAATGGCGCTTGAAGCCTTCAAGTCTAAGGGTGTCAACCGGGTCGTGCTGTGTTCCGACGGTGTCGCCAACGTTGGCAACACCGGCCCAGAAACTATCTGGGACACCATCGACGGCTACGCCAGCGAAGGCATTACCCTGACCACGGTTGGTTTTGGGATGGGCAACTACAATGACGTACTCATGGAGCAACTGGCCGACATGGGCGACGGCTTCTACGCCTACGTTGATGATATCCAGGAAGCCGACCGTTTGTTCAACCAAAACCTGGTCAGCACCTTGCAGGTCATCGCCCTGGATGCCAAGGTGCAGGTCGATTTCAACCCCGAGGTCGTCTCCCGTTACCGCCTGGTTGGCTTCGAAAACCGCGCCATCGCCGACGAAGATTTCCGCGATAATACCGTGGATGCCGGTGAGATTGGTGCCGGACATAGCGTAACCGCCTTGTACGAGGTC
>JBNKDB010000379.1:0-4711 GCA_050288045.1 Anaerolineales bacterium
CGTGGACGAGGTATACAAAGGATTTAATGCTTTACAGCGGTTCTTTTTCGGATATCGACGATTATGTTGATAAGTAGTACCAAAGTGATGAAGGCCACTTCCGCGCCGATATACGGATTGAATTCATAATGATATTTCCCATGTGCTGGGGAATCTGGATTGTACATCCACAGTTCGTCCCCATGGGTGCCGTCATTGGCTTTGAAAAACAAACGGCCCTTGTAGATACTCATTATACTTGGTATCGAAGAGCCATTGGGATCGATGTCTGCCACCAGTGCGGCGGTGTCGCTGGCATTATCGTAACTCCAGAGTTCAAGACCATGAATACCATCATTGGCGATGAAGTACAACTGCCCGTTGAAGACGGTCATATTATCAGGATATGACGAATCGCTACCAGGATTGATGTTTGCCACCAGGGAAGCTGTACCACTGGTGCTGTCGTAACGCCAGAGTTCGTTCCCATTGAGGCCGTCATTGGCTCTGAAGTATAAATGGTTTTTATATATCACCATGCGCTCATTGAGAAAAAAGCCGCCGGCTTCGAATTTGACAACTAGAGTTTTCGAGCTTTTGGTATCATCGTAATACCAGAGCTTCGGTATCGGGACAGAATGTTCATCTCTAGAACCATCATCGGCAAAGAAGAATAATCGGTCGTTGTAGACGATCAGGTTACTTATTATCATATCGCTATTTGGGTCGGCGTCGATAACCGGGGCAACCACTTCATCGTTATTGTCATAGCGCCAGAGATCATCTCCGGACAAGCCGCCATCGGCCTCGAAATATAGTTGTTCTTTATAGACTGTCAGATTGCCCGGGGATGAATCACCGTCCGGGTTGATGTCGGCGATTAGGGCGGCAACTCCGCTGGTTGCATCATAACGCCATAATTCCCGCCCATGTATGCCATCATCGACGCCGAAATACAACTGATTATCGTAGATTGTAAGAGAGTGTGGGATTGGTGAATTGGACCAGGGCACAAAATTTTTATCGGGATCGAAATCAGCGATCAATGCTGTTGTATTGCTAATACTGTCATAGCGCCAAAGACCAGTTCCATTGGGGCCGCCATTGGCTCCAAAGTATAGAAGGCCTTCATAGATGATCAGACTTGTGGGGTTTGAATTTCCACAGGGATTGATATCCGCAACCAGTGCCACGGTATCACTGGCATTGTCATAGCGCCAGAGTTCGTTCCCATAGGTACCGTCAATGGCGCTGAAGTATAACTTGTCATCGTAAACTGTAAAATAAGATGGATATGAATCGCTGGTGGGGTTGATGTCGGCAACCATCATCAAAACGGGGTTTGGTTCACGTTGAGCGTCTACTAACAGGATAGTGCTGGAAATCCCCAAAATAATGACCAGTAATAGATATTTTACGTAAGCGGGTAGGCGCATCCAAATCCTCCTGGGGTGGATGGGAACAGCAACTCACTTGGAATTATACGAAAAGCGGGCAAGAAAGCAAACACCAATTTATTATTCCCTGGTCGATTACACCGTATAATAGATATAGTAAGATGCGTTTTGTCGGATTACCGGAACTACATAGGTTGGGATGGAATGAGTTGTTGGCCGTGCCCTGGAAGCTCTTCCGAGAGGATGCAGTATGAGCAATGATCTAGTCAACCAGATCGTGGTATCTGGCATCGAAGCCCTATTGGTTGCTGTACTGCTATTGAGCTTGTTCCGGCTGCGAGCGCGTTTAGGGCTTTCGCTACTGTACGTTACTTTGGGGGTCTTCCAGCCGATCCAGATGCTATTGGCTTCATCGATCTATATTCAATTCCAACTGGGGTGGGTGGTCAGCCCGGGGTCGGCGATTCTGTTCACGGCCGGTCTATTCACCATCTTGCTGGTTTACATCCGCGAGGATGCCCTGGAAGCCCGCAAGGTGATTTACGGTATTCTGGTCGCTAATCTGACCATGACCTTGTTGTTGTTCGGCTTTGGCATCCAGTTGGGATTCTCCAACACGCTCAATTTCCTGAATTTGCCCCCGGAGATTTTCAACCAGGGGGCGCGGGTGATGTTGACGGGGACGATCACGCTCTTCTGCGATGTGCTGCTGGTCATTTTCGTGTACGAAGCTTTGCGGCGTTTCATTCCGAAGTCGGCTTTCCTGCGTATCTATCTCACCATGGCAATCATCCTGACCTTCGATACGCTGCTCTTTATCCCGGGAATATTTCACGGGCAGGGGGATTACAGTACGTTGATCTATTCGGGGATCGTGGGCAAGGCGGGCATGGCTATCTTCTACGCCGCTGTACTGACCATTTATCTGCGCTACATTGAACCGGCCGAGCGCCTGGATGCTGTCGTTGGGCAGCCTTTCCAGGACATCTTTTACGCGCTCACCTATCGTGAGAAGTATGAGATCGAACGCATGCGCACGGAGGCGGTCGTGCGGGAGAGCGAGAAGAAACTGCGCGATATCATCGCCCACTCGGCGGATGGCATCGTGATCACCGATGAGAACGGCACGATCACGATCTGGAACCACAGCCTCGAGCAGATCACTAATTTAGCCAGCGGGGAAATGCTCGGCAAGCCGATCTGGGATGCCCATTACCAGTTGCTTCCCGAAAGTCAACGCACACCGGAATGCTACCGCCAACTCAAAGAAGATTTACGCGCCTACCTCGCGACGGGTGAATCGCCCTGGGTGGAAGCGCTGATCGAGCGTGAGATCGAACATACTGATGAACCCCAGCCGTGTGTGCAGGAGCGCATATTCCCGATCAAGACCAACCGGGGGTACATGTTGGGCAGCATCATCCGTGATGTCACCGAGGAGAAGCGGGCCGAAGAGGTCTTGCAGCAATACACCTACCAACTGGAAACGCTCAATAAGGTTTCTGCGGCGCTGACATCTTCCCTGTCGATTGAAGCGGTGCTCGAGTTGATCCTCGAACAGGCCCAAATCGTGCTTCCCTTTGACTGTGCCACAATTTTCCTGAAAGAAGCAGGTGGGCTGCACGTTGTCGTGGACTGGGGTTTTGCAATCTCGGCGGTTGGCAAAGTGTATCCCGAAAACAATTTGCTATTCAGTGAGATCGAAACCAGTGGGGAGCCACTGGTGCTCGACTCCCCACTGGATGACCCGCGTTTCGAAAACTGGGGCGCGAGCGAGGATATTCGGACCTGGATGGGCGTTCCCTTGTTGGTGCGCGATAAGTTGATCGGTATCATGACGCTGGATAGCGACCAACTCCAGGCCTATGTCCCGGAGCAAATCCCACTGGTGAAATCTTTCGCGGCGCATGCCGCCCAGGCAATCGACAATGCCCGGCAATTCAGCGATGCCCAGCGCCGCCTCGAACGACTCTCTTCCTTGCAACACATCGACTTGGCGATCACCAATTACATGGATTTGCCTGTGACCTTGGAGATCGTGCTGGGGCACGTCTTGCAGCAATTGGACGTGTCTGCGGCAGCCATTCTGCTGTGTCAGCCGGATACGCGAATGCTGGAGTTCATTGCCGGGCAGGGTTTCCGCACCCAGGCGCTAAAGTTCACCAAGATTCCTATGGGAAAAGGCTTTGCCGGGATCGCAGCACTCGAACGGCGCGTGGTGCATATCGCCGACTCCCAACAGATTGAGACCCGGTTCTCGGATTCGCGCGAATTCCACAAGGAGCAAATTGTCGCTTATCTTGGCGTGCCCTTGATCTCGAAAGGGAATATCATCGGGGTGCTGGAAATCTACAACCGCCAGCCGCTCGACCCGGAAGGGGAGTGGATGGATTTCTTGGATACGCTGGCTGGACAGGCAGCGATTGCGATCGATAATATTAGCCTCTTCAATGACCTGCAAAGAACCAATCTTGAATTGATGCAGGCCTATGATGCCACCATCGAAGGCTGGGCGCACGCCCTGGAAATGCGCGACATGGAAACCGTCGGGCATTCCCGGCGGGTGGTCGACCTGACCCTGGAACTGGCGCGCGAATTGGGGATCGAGAAAGCGCAACTGATCAACGTGCGGCGCGGGGCGCTGCTGCACGATATTGGCAAGATGGGCATTCCCGATGCGATCCTGCAAAAGCCGGGCAAGCTCACCGAGCAGGAGTGGACGATCATGCGCCAGCACCCGGTCTATGCTTTCGAGTGGCTCTCCTCGATTGATTACCTGCGCTCTGCCCTGGATATCCCTTATCGCCATCACGAGAAATGGGACGGCAGCGGCTACCCGAACGGCTTGAAAGGCGAGGAGATCCCCCTGGCAGCGCGCATCTTTGCGGTGATCGACGTGTGGGATGCCTTGAGTTCAGACCGCCCGTATCGCAAAGCCTGGCCGCCAGAACAAATTATGACTTATCTCCAGGAACAGACCGGGCAGCACTTCGACCCGCGCGTGGTGGAAGCCTTCATGGAGATTATGAATGGGGGCGGCGGCAGCGAGGAATGAGATACTTAAGGGGGTATATGGGGAAACGGAGAAAGATGCTGGATATGCTAAAAGCAGTCCAATGTCTCAAAATGATATAATTTGCTATCGTCAGGATTTAACAGATATGCCCCAAAATTTCATATTGTGCCCAGGATAGGAGCAGGATGATGAAACTCTCCAAGACCATGAGAAAACTCGGCTGGTGGACATTCGCGCTCATGTGGATTCCCTTCTTGAGCTTGATTAGCCTCCCTCCTGGCGATCATGCCTGGTCGGAGCTGCCCCAGTTCACCCGTTA
>JBNKDB010000380.1:0-12549 GCA_050288045.1 Anaerolineales bacterium
CGATTACGATCCCGAGACCAACTACTTCAACACGCGCTCCATAGAAGCGGTAATCCAGGACGTGATGGCCATCAATCCCCAGGCGGTGATGATCATCAAGTCCACCATCCCGGTGGGCTATACGGTCAAGATGCGCGCGCAGTTCAACTGCGACAACCTGATCTTCTCGCCCGAATTCCTGCGCGAAGGCCGCGCGCTGTACGATAACCTGTACCCGTCACGTATCGTGGTCGGCGAACGTTCCAGGCGTGCCGAGACCTTTGCCAATCTGCTCAAGCAGGGCGCGATCAAGCAGGATATCGCGGTATTGTTCACCGACTCCACCGAGGCCGAAGCGATCAAGCTCTTCGCCAACACCTATCTGGCCATGCGTGTTGCCTATTTCAACGAGCTGGACACCTATGCAGCCACCCATGGACTGGATACCAAGCAGATCATCCAGGGCGTAAGCCTCGATCCGCGCATAGGTGATCACTACAATAACCCCTCGTTCGGCTATGGTGGCTACTGCCTGCCAAAGGACACCAAGCAATTGCTGGCGAACTACAGCGATGTGCCGCAGAACCTCATCCGCGCCATCGTGGAGTCCAACACCACGCGCAAGGATTTTGTTGCGACCAGTATCCTCAAGCGCAATCCCAAAGTGGTCGGCATCCACCGTCTGGTGATGAAGAGCGGCTCGGATAATTTCAGATCAAGCAGTATTCAGGGCATCATGAAGCGCATCAAAGCCAAGGGTGTCGAAGTCATCATCTACGAGCCAGTACTGAAAGAGGTGGAGTTTTTCCACTCGCGAGTGGTTAATGATCTAGCAGCCTTTAAGCGGCACGCCGACATCATTGTCGCCAACAGGATAACCGACGACATCCGTGATGTCGCGGATAAGGTCTATAGCCGGGATTTGTTTGGCAGCGATTGAGACACGAGCATCAATACAGCGAGGTAAATCATGCGGGTAACAAATAGGAAACGAGTGTTGGTCACTGGTGGAGCAGGTTTTGTAGGCTCACATTTATGTGAGCGTCTGATCAATGACGACTGTGATGTTTTGTGTGTCGACAACTTTTATAGCGGTACCAAAGACAATGTGGCGCATCTCATGGGCAACCCTCACTTTGAGCTGATGCGGCACGATGTCACCTTTCCGCTCTATGTGGAGGTCGACGAGATTTACAATCTGGCATGCCCAGCCTCGCCAATCCATTATCAGCGAGATCCCGTGCAGACAACCAAGACCAGCGTGCATGGCGCAATCAACATGTTGGGTCTGGCCAAGCGCGTCAAGGCAAAAATTTTGCAGGCATCAACCAGCGAGGTGTATGGAAATCCTGAAGTGCACCCGCAAATTGAAGATTATTGTGGGAGTGTAAATCCAATTGGCCCTAGAGCGTGTTATGACGAAGGGAAGCGTTGTGCAGAGACCTTGTTTTTCGATTATTTAAGGCAACATAATTTAAAAATAAAAGTGGCCCGCCTATTTAATACTTATGGCCCAAGGATGCACCCAAACGATGGGCGCGTTGTGTCGAATTTCATTGTTCAATCACTTAAAGGCGTTCCGATTACCATATATGGAGATGGGGGGCAGACAAGATCTTTTTGTTATGTGGATGACCTCATTGATGCGTTGATAAATCTAATGGCTAGTCCGGACAAATTTACAGGGCCAATCAATCTTGGCAATCCCGGGGAGTTCACTATTATTGAATTGGCCAAGAAAATTATTGAGATGACGGGTTCAACTTCAGAATTGGTTTATGTACCTTTGCCGCAAGATGACCCCGTCCAGCGGCGTCCAGATATTGGGCTCGCCCGGGAGGTTTTGGGCTGGGAGCCAACTATCTCTCTCGAAGTTGGGCTAAGTAAAACGATCGAGTATTTCAAAGAAATGCTTCAGTAGGGATTCCAAGTTTGGCGAAAATTACTAGACGATGGTCTCTGCTTTGCCAATATTTTCCGATTGACAATTTTGCAAATCGATAGCAATGGCGCCAATATCTAACCAAGGGTTTTTGACATGAAAAAAGCGCTTATCACTGGAATTACAGGTCAGGATGGAGCATATCTTGCCGAACTGCTCCTGGAGAAGGGATATGAAGTCCATGGTATTCGCCGACGGGCTTCAATGTTTAATACGGCACGTATTGATCACCTCTATCGAGACATCCATGAGCCCGATACGAGGTTGTTTTTGCATTATGGGGACATGACTGACTCATCAAGCCTCATTCGCATCATTCAGCAAGTTGAGCCGGATGAAATTTACAATTTGGCTGCGCAGTCGCATGTCATGGTTAGTTTTGAAGAACCTGAGTACACGGCCAATTCCGACGCACTCGGCACCTTGAGAGTACTGGAGGCAATACGTCTGCTTGGCTTTGAGAAGAAGACGCGTTTCTACCAAGCCAGTACTTCAGAGATGTATGGCTTGGTGCAGGAAACGCCTCAAAAGGAAACGACGCCGTTCTACCCTCGCAGCCCTTACGCGGCGGCCAAGCTTTATGCCTACTGGATAACGATTAATTATCGTGAGGCATATGGTATCTACGCCTGTAATGGCATTCTCTTTAACCACGAAAGCCCTGTTCGCGGCGAAACTTTCGTCACCCGTAAGGTGACCCGCGCTCTGGCGCGCATCGCATTGGGCCTGCAGGATTGCTTGTATCTGGGGAATCTGGATTCCAAACGAGATTGGGGGCATGCTCGAGACTATGTCGAAATGCAGTGGTTGATGCTGCAACAGGAACGACCGGAAGACTTCGTAATTGCGACCGGCGTGCAACACAGTGTGCGCGATTTCATTGCTGCTGCGGCTAAAGAGCTCGGTATGAACATCCGCTGGGAGGGGCAGGGTGTCGAAGAAAAGGGCTATTGGACGAATCCCGCAGAAAGTCAGCATCAAGTTGACAGGGCCGTTATTGCAGTTGATCCGAGATATTTCAGGCCGACAGAGGTCGAAACGCTTCTGGGAGACCCTTCGAAGGCCCAGGAGAAGTTGGGCTGGAAGCCCAGAATTACGTTCAATGAACTTGTTGCTGAAATGGTTCGCGAAGATTTGAAATCGGCAAAGCGTGACGAACTCATTAAGCATCACGGATTCAAGCCCATGGACTACCATGAGTAAATTACTGGCCGCTAATGATTATTTGCAGGAAATGACCTGATGTTCAAAACGATTACAAATTGCCGAGTCTGCGGCAGCGATCATTTGGTGACGGTGGTGGATTTGGGTGAGCAGGCGCTGACTGGCGTTTTCCCTAGGTCAAAGGGGGAAAAAGTCACGACTGGCCCGGTTGAATTGGTTAAGTGCTTAGGCGAGGGCGGTTGTGGTCTCGTACAGCTGAAGCACAGTTATGAGCTCGGTGAGATGTACGGGATGAATTACGGTTATCGTTCTGGGCTCAATGCCAGCATGGTGCGGCATTTGCATTCAAAGGTGGCAAAAATCTTGGCCATGGATGTGCTCAAGCCGGGCGATCTGGTCATTGATATCGGCAGTAATGACGCCACAACCCTACGCGCCTACCCCCAGAACCAATATCAGCTTGTTGGGGTCGATCCGACGGGCGTCAAATTCTCATCTTATTACCCGGCTGAAATTACGCTTATTGCTGACTTTTTTTCTGCCGGGGTGGTGGCGAAGAAGTTGTTGGGGAAAAAGGCCAAGGTAATTACATCGTTCTCGATGTTTTACGACTTGGAGGATCCGGTGGCTTTTGCTCGTGAAGTTGAGGGGGGGCTGGATGACGAGGGGGTATGGATATTCGAGCAAAGTTATCTGCCAGCCATGTTGCGGACTAATTCGTTTGACACCATCTGTCACGAGCATCTCGAATTTTATGCGCTTAAACAGATCAACTGGATTGCTGCCAAGGCCGGATTGAAGGTGCTGGATGTCGAGTTCAATGAGATTAATGGCGGCAGTTTTTCGATTGCCGCGGCCAAGATCAATTCGCAAAGAAAGCCCAATTCAGGGTTGCTGAACAAGATTCTTGCTGATGAAGTGGCGCTCGGACTTGATGGAACGAAAGTTTTTGATGACTTTAAAATACGCATTGAAGAAGCGAAAAATTCTTTGATGAACTTCTTAAAGGAAGCCAAGAAGGCTGGAAAAAGTGTTTGTGGCCTAGGGGCCTCTACCAAAGGAAACGTACTTCTGCAGTATTGCGGCATTGATGACTCGCTGGTGCACGTAATTGGTGAGGTCAACGAAGATAAGTTCGGTGCATTCACACCAGGGACGCTGATTCCCTTGGTCTCCGAGGACCAACTGCTGGCTTCCAATCCAGATTATCTTTTGGTGTTGCCATGGCATTTCAGGGCCTTTTTTGAGGCCTTGCCAGCGATGAAGGGAAGAAATTTGGTTTTCCCCCTGCCTAAATTTGAGGTTGTTCAAATCTAAAGGACGTCGATTGCATAGCTGCCCGAAGACGCTGGTTTACAAGCGCAAGACGCGTTCGGGCTTCATCAGATAACTTTCACTCACTATATGAATTCGCAGCAAACCCAGCCCATGTACCAGCTATTACGCCGCCTGTGGGGTCATATCAACCCACGGCGTCGCATGCAGTTTGGAATCCTGTTTCTGTTGATGGTCCTGGCGTCTTTTGCCGAGGTTCTAAGCATAGGTGCGGTGCTGCCGTTCTTGGGTGTTTTAACCGCACCAGAGTGGGGGTTTGAACATCCATTGGCGCAGCCTTTTATTCGTGCGCTCGGTATCACCGGGCCGCATCAGTTGCTTTTGCCGCTCACCATCGTTTTCTCTGTTGCTGCAATCCTTTCCGGCACCATGCGCTTGATCCTACTGTGGGGACAAACTCGGCTTAGTCATGCTATTGGTGCCGATTTCAGTGCCAGTATCTTTCGCCGCACGCTCTATCAGCCTTATGCGGTGCACGTTGCACGCAATAGCAGCGAAGTAATCGCTGCTATTGCCAGTAAGACGACCGTAGTTGTATATCAAATCTTGTGGCCGATGCTTATCATCTTGAGTTCGGCCATGATCCTGGGTGCCATTTTGGGAGCGCTTGTCGCGATCGAGCCGGTTGTCGCGGTGACCGCTTTTGCTGGCTTTGGCGGTATCTATGCGCTGGTGATTGCCCTGACAAAAAAGCGCTTGGAGCGGTACAGCAAAAGCATCAGTCAGGATCAGGATAAAGTTTTCAAAGCCTTGCAGGAGGGGTTGAGTGGTGTTCGCGATGTGTTGATTGATGGTACCCAGGCCGTCTACTGCGAGTACTTTCGCAGCGCTGATCTTTCTCTCAGGCGCGCTCAGGCAAACAGCCAGATCATAGGAAATAGTCCGCGTTATGGCATTGAGGCGCTTGGTATGGTGCTCATCGCCGCACTGGCATACTTTCTGGCAGAGCGGCCGACAGGAATCGCTGGCGCCATACCTGTTTTGGGAGCTTTGGCGCTTGGCGCGCAACGTCTGCTACCTGTGCTGCAGCAGACATACTCCAGCTGGACGGCTATGCGCAGTGGCCAACAAGCTTTGAGCGATGCGCTGGATTTGCTCGATCAGCCTTTACCCGCTTATGCAGATGCACCATCGCCTAAGCCAATTCCGCTCAAGCAGGGCATTGTGCTCAACCAGCTAGCATTCCGTTATGCAACCAAGGCACCTTGGGTACTGCAGGGACTGAGCTTCACCATTCCCAAAGGGAGTCGGATTGGTTTCATGGGTAGCACCGGAAGTGGCAAAAGTACGTTGCTTGACGTCATCATGGGCCTTCTTCATCCGACGGAGGGCAGCTTGGCCATTGATGGTGTTGCCATTACGCCGCAAAATCATCGCGCCTGGCAAACGCATATTGCGCATGTGCCCCAAACCATCTTTCTCGCTGATACGACCATTGCCGAGAATATTGCCTTTGGCGTACCCTCTGATCAAATCGATCACGACCGTGTGCGCCAAGCCGCACAGAAGGCACAAATTGCACCAACGATTGAATCTTGGGAGCATCAATACAATACCTTGGTCGGTGAACGTGGCATTCGCCTCTCGGGAGGTCAGCGCCAGCGCATCGGGATTGCTCGAGCGCTATATAAACAGGCCGATTTCATTGTGTTTGATGAGGCCACCAGTGCACTGGATAACGACACCGAGCGGGCTGTGATGGAGGCGATTGAGAATCTGGGTGAGGAACTCACAGTCGTCATCGTCGCCCATCGGCTCAGTACGCTAAAAAATTGTACGCAGGTGATTGAACTGGCAGATGGACGTATCAAACAAAGCGGCACATACCAGGAAATCGTCAGTGGTGCCGCGTGAAATGGTTTTCCCTTGTTGCAGAGAATCATCAAAAATGCGCAGAGAATTGAAAATATGAAAATTCTGGTCACAGGTGCCGATGGCTTCATCGGTTCACATCTTGTCGAAGCACTCGTTCGCGCGGGGCATGAGGTCAAGGCTTTCATCCTCTACAACTCCTTCAATTCCTGGGGGTGGCTTGACCACTGCGGGCACGATGCGAAAGGCCGTTTTGAGGTTTTTGCCGGGGATATCCGCGATCCGCACGGCGTGAAGGAGGCGATGCGGGGCTGCGATACGGTGTTGCATCTTGCTGCGCTGATCGCGATCCCGTACTCATACCATTCGCCTGACACTTATGTTGATACCAACGTCAAAGGCACATTGAATGTGCTACAGGCAGCGCGGGAGCTGGATGTTAGGAGGGTGATCCATACCTCGACCAGCGAGGTCTATGGCACGGCGCGTTTTGTACCGATTACCGAAGTGCATCCATTGCAGGGGCAGTCGCCATATTCCGCCACCAAGATCGCGGCGGATCAGTTGGCCTATTCTTTCTATGCCTCCTTCGGTCTGCCGGTGGTGATCGCACGGCCGTTCAACACCTATGGCCCGCGCCAGTCTGCCCGTGCCGTGATCCCGACCATTATCACCCAGATCGCCAACGGCAAGCGTCAGATCAAGCTCGGCGCAGTATCGCCCACGCGCGATTTCAACTATGTGCAGGACACAGTAGCGGGGTTTCTGGCCGTGCTGAACTCCGATTTGGGGTTGGGCGAAGTCGTCAATATTGGCAGCAATTTCGAAATCTCCATCGGAGATACAGCTCGGCTGATCGCTGAAGCCATGAACACCGAGATCGAAATCGTTACAGACGAAGCCCGTTTGCGCCCCGAAAATTCCGAGGTTGAGCGCTTGTGGGCCGACAATTCCAAAGCCAAGCGACTCTTCGGCTGGCAGCCCAGTTATGGTGACCGCGAGGGGTTCAAGCGCGGCTTGGCAGAAACCGCAGCATGGTTCGCTCAACCTGACAATCTGCGCGGCTACAAAGCGGATATTTACAACCTGTGAGCGCTTTGAGCATACCGGTCACTATTGCAGAACAAGTCGTTGGCGCCCTGCGTACCGTTGTCGGAACTGGCACCGTCTTGCTGCATGAACCCAGCTTCAGCGGCAACGAGTGGCTCTACCTCAAAGAGTGTCTCGACTCGACTTTCGTTTCGTCCGTCGGCAAGTTTGTCGATCGTTTTGAAGCCGATCTGGCGACCTATACCGGCGCGAAACATGCGGTTGCCGTAGTCAATGGCACGGCGGCGCTGCATATTGCCTTGAAAATCGCAGGTGTGAAAGTTAATGATGAAGTATTGGTTCCCGCGCTTACGTTCGTCGCCACGGCCAATGCAGTGACATATTGTGGAGCCGTCCCGCACTTTGTCGACAGTGAACCCGGCACGCTGGGCGTGGATGCTGCAAAGCTGCGTGAATGGCTCACCGGTCATACAGAGCAACACGACAGCCAGTGCGTCAACCTCGCGACGGGACGCGTCATTCGCGCCCTCGTGCCCATGCACACCTTCGGACATCCGGTGGATATGGACGGACTTATGTCTGTGGCGCATGATTTCAAACTTGCGCTGGTCGAAGATGCAGCTGAGTCTTTGGGCAGCTATTACCACGGTCAGCACACCGGCACCCTCGGACTGATGGGTACGTTAAGTTTCAACGGTAACAAAATCATCACTACCGGTGGTGGTGGCGCGATTCTGACCAACGACCCAAACCTCGCGCGCCACGCCAAGCACCTGACAACCACCGCCAAACTGCCGCACGCCTGGGAATATCGGCACGACGAAATTGGTTACAACTACCGTCTGCCCAACCTAAATGCCGCCTTGGGCTGCGCGCAGTTGGAACAACTGCCTGGAATGCTCTCAGCCAAAAGAGAATTATTTAAACGGTACCGGATGGCATTTGCACCCGTGTCGGGCATCAGTCTGATTGCCGCGCCAGAGCAATGCCAAAGCAATTACTGGCTACAGACATTGCTGCTGGATGCCGGGCAGGCGGATCAGCGCGACCTTATATTGAAGGCTACTAATGACGCGGGCCTTATGACTCGTCCCGCATGGATTCTGATGAACGAATTGACGCCATTCAAGGATTGTCCATGCATGGATTTGGCTGTTGCACAGTCGCTATCGCAGCGTTTAATTAATATCCCGAGTAGTTCGGGTTTGATCCACATCGCCCCATGAGTAAGCCTGACATGATCTTGATTGGTGCCGGCGGTCATGCACATGCCTGTATCGATGTCATCGAACAGCATGGTCAATACCGGATTGCCGGGCTGGTCGGCAAGTCTGAAGAAATGCATACCTGGCATTTCGGTTATTCCGTCATCGCCACGGACAGTGATTTGCAGCAACTGGCCAAAGAATATCAATTCGCCCTTATTGCCGTGGGCCAGATTCAGTCGCCAGATAGTCGCATCCGGCTCTATCGGCAGGCCCTCGAATTTGGATTTCAATTGCCGGGCATTATTGCGCCTACCGCTTATGTGTCTCGACACGCTACCATAGGCACTGGCACGATTGTGATGCACGGTGCCATCGTCAATGTCGGCGTCAGGATCGCAAGCAACTGCATCATCAACTCACACGCATTGATTGAACACGACGCGACTGTGGAAAACCACTGCCATATTTCCACCGGTGCCATCCTCAATGGAAATGTCAGGATTGATACGGGCAGTTTCGTCGGCAGCGGTTGTGTCATTAGAGAGGGTATATCGATTGGCAAAGGCTGTATGGTAGGAATGGGCTTGTCTGTGCGCCAAGACATGGCGGATCAAGCGCGCTTAGTAGGCAACGAAAGACCATGACAACCCGAACGCTCATCATTGCCGAAGCCGGTGTCAACCATAACGGCGATCTGGATCTGGCCAGAAAATTGATTGATGCGGCCGCCGAAGCTGGTGCCGATCTGGTCAAGTTCCAGACTTTCAGTGCTGACCGCCAAGTCACGCGCACTGCAGCGAAGGCCGATTATCAAACCAGGACAACCGACGGCAACGAATCCCAGTACGAGATGCTTCGCCGCCTGGAACTCACCGGTGAAATGCACAAAGAACTCATAGCCCACTGCGCGAAGCGAAACATCGGGTTTTTCTCCACCGGCTTTGATATTGAGAGTGTCGATATGCTGGTGGGCCTTGGCCAGGGGCGCTTCAAAATTCCCTCGGGGGAGATAACTAATCTGCCTTACCTGCGCCACATAGGCCGCATCGGCAAGCCCGTCATATTGTCTACCGGCATGGCTGAAATGGGCGAAATTCAGGCTGCCATCAATGCCTTGGAGAAAGCCGGCACGCCAAGAGCCATGGTCACGGTATTGCATTGCACGACCGAATATCCGGCGCCAATGGCGGATATCAACTTGCGCGCTATGCTTGGCATCCGGAAAACGTTTAGCGTCGAGGTTGGCTATTCAGACCATACGCGTGGAATCGAAGTGGCGATTGCCGCTGTTGCCTTGGGCGCCAGCGTCATTGAAAAGCATTTCACGCTGGATCGCAACATGCCCGGGCCTGACCATGAAGCCAGCCTTGAGCCGGAAGAATTCAAGGCCATGGTCGCCGCTATTCGCAATATCGAAACTGCACTGGGTGACGGAATCAAGCGTCTAACCTCCAGTGAAGCCAGAAACAAACTTGTCGCCCGCAAATCACTTGTGGCCAAACGCACAATAAAGGCGGGTGAAATATTCAGTGCCGAGAATATCACCACCAAGCGGCCTGGTATTGGAGTCTCTCCGATGCGCTGGGATGAGGTAATGGGCCGCACCGCACCGCGTGATTTCTTATCAGACGAACTGATCGAACTATGAAACGCAAGATTTGTATCATTACCGGTACGCGTGCTGAATACGGCTTGTTGCGCTGGGTCATGCAGGGCATAAAGGACGATTCTGAGTTAACGCTGCAAATTATTGCCACCGGCATGCATTTATCGCCCGAATTCGGCCTGACCTATCGCGAAATTGAAAAGGACGGGTTTCAGATCGACCGCAAAGTTGAAATGCTGACCAGTTCAGACACACCTGTCGGTATCGCCAAATCCATGGGGGTGGGCATGATCGGTTTTGCCGATGCCTTGAACGATTTAAGACCTGATCTGATCGTGGTGCTGGGTGACCGGTTTGAGATTTTTTCAGCGGTGTCAGCCGCGCTCGTTGCACGCGTACCAGTCGCCCATCTGCATGGAGGTGAAGCCACTGTTGGCGCCTTTGACGAGGCGCTCCGGCATTCAATTACCAAAATGTCGCATCTGCACTTTGTGGCGGCCGAAGAATATCGCCAGCGCGTGATCCAATTGGGGGAGCAACCTGATCGGGTGTTTCTTGCAGGCGGGCTGGGTATCGATAACATCAAGAGGCTGAAACTGCTTGATCGTGAGGAGCTTGAGTCTTCGCTTGACTTCAAACTGGGAATCAAAAACCTGCTGATTACTTTTCACCCTGTTACGCTTGAAAATGCGACGGCCTCGGATCAAATGGCGGAACTCCTGGCAGCCTTGTCCGACCTGACGGATACGCAGCTTATCTTTACCCTGCCAAACGCGGATACCGGCAGCAGGGCTCTGATCAAGATGGTGGAGCAATTTGCCGCACAGCACCCCAATGCTCACGCCTACACCTCACTTGGTCAATTGCGCTACTTATCGTGCATTGCACAGGTTGATGGCGTGGTGGGCAATTCCTCCAGCGGGCTGGCAGAAGTGCCCAGTTTCAGGAAGGGTACAATCAACATTGGCGATCGCCAACTGGGGCGTTTGCAAGCGGCAAGCGTGATCAATTGCGAACCGGCTCGTCCGAGTATTGCGGCCGCGTTGAAAAGACTTTATACCACAGACTTTCAATTGAGCTTGAGCCAGGTTCGCAACCCTTACGGCGAAGGCGGCGCAAGCGAAAAAGTGGTTGAAACCATAAAACACCATGCGCTTGATGGCATAGCCAAAAAAGTTTTTTATGATTTGCCCGGATGTCCTGACGTGGTTCAAAAATGAGTTTGACTGAAGAAATGTGGCGCCAAGCTACCCTGCGCAGCGATTCCACCATCCAGCAGGCAATACGCAACCTTGACGAGGTCGCGATCAAGATCGTCCTGGTCGTCAATGAAGCGGGGGTGCTGGAAGGAACCCTATCGGATGGCGATATACGGCGCGGCTTGCTCAGAGGGCTGGATCTCAATAGCCCGATTGCCAGTGTCGTTCATCGCAATGCGCTGGTGGTGCCGTCGGAGATGGGGCGCGAGATGGTCATGCAGTTGATGGTCGCAAACAAGATTCAGCAGATTCCCGTGGTCGATGAGCATCATCATATTGTCGGTCTGCATCTTTGGGATGAGATTACCACGCCACCCCCACGGCCCAACCTGATGGTCATCATGACTGGCGGTATAGGCTCGCGGCTGCGCCCGCATACGGAAAATTGCCCCAAACCCTTGTTACCCGTCGCAGGCAAACCGATGCTGGAGCATATCATCGAACGCGCCAAGCTGGAGGGCTTCAACCGGTTTGTACTCGCCATCCATTATCTTGGACACATGATCGAGGCTCATTTTGGGAATGGGGAACGCATGGGTGTGCAAATTGACTACCTGCGCGAACAGTCGCCCTTGGGTACGGCCGGCGCGCTGGGTTTGCTCAACCCGCAGCCTGATGTTCCTTTTGTTGTCACCAACGGCGATGTGATTACCGATATCCGCTATGGCGAACTGCTTGATTTCCATATCCGCCATGAAGCCACCGCCACCATGGCAGTACGCGTACACGAATGGCAGCACCCCTTTGGTGTGGTGCAAACCCAAGGAATCGAAATTGTCGGTTATGAAGAAAAGCCTATCGCCCGTAGCCATATTAACGCCGGCGTTTATGCGCTTGATCCGGCAGCGCTGGATGTGCTGACTGTAGATATGCATTGCGACATGCCAGTTCTGTTTGAGCGTCTGCAGGCGAAGGCAAAGCGGACGATCGCCTATCCGATGCATGAGCCGTGGCTGGATGTTGGGCGGCCGGATGATTTGCTTGCGGCAAACAAAATATAAAACTTATTGGAGTTCACCACTGTCTGGTTAAAGTGAAAATTGCCGGTTTTGACTTCGTAACCCATTGGTCTACATGAGTCTCAAAATGATCCGAGATTTCAAATCGACGCCACATCTAATTACCTTCTAAGGCCACGCTTTATATTTGCGTTCAGTGATTTGCCCGTTCGTTTAACCGGACACTAGTGATTGG
>JBNKDB010000381.1:0-3199 GCA_050288045.1 Anaerolineales bacterium
GGGCACGCGCAGTAACGGGTTGGGACTGTCGATTGCCAAGGGGTTAATCGAAGCCCATGGCGGCAACATTCAGGTGGAAAGCCAGGAAGGCGCGGGCACGCGCGTCACCATCGTCCTACCCAAAGACGCCGCCTAGGCAGATATTTATTGATTGATTATTCAGCAACTTCGATACTCGGCGGGTAAAGCACAAACCCGGGGGCGCGTTCGCCGCTGCGTACCCCGTCGCAGTATGCCCTGATGATCGTATTTTCCCCATCCAGAATATGGATCATCCCGGCGTCCCAGATCGTTAATTCACTATCATAGGGCAAATCGAAATATGCCCCAACAGCTTGCGCATTCGGATGGAGCGGCAGGCTGAACGTGTCGGATTCACCATCCCCGATTTTTACATGCAGATATTGCAGCAGCAATTGCGTTGCGGCCTTGTCTTTGGCGAGGAACATTTTCACGGCCGAGGGGTCGTGCTTGCTGTAACGCAAATACCCGATGCGCTCGCCGTTCTGTACCACAATCGTGCCGATGATGTGTTCAACGTGCGTGATCCAATCCAGGATCGAATCCCCCGGCACGATCGCCAGGTCGACATCGTGGAACCAATCCCGCCACATAGCCTGCAGGAATTCAAGATCATCCGGTTCCACGAGCCGTTCTTGCAGTTGAATTTCACCTGCCGGAATATCGGCACGCTTTATTTTCAAGGCGCACGCCCCGAACATATTGGTCTGGTAACCGAAACGCGGATAGTAACTGGGATGTCCCAGCAAGAAAGCGAAGGCATGGCCTTTCTCACGGGCAATGTGGTGACCGGCTTCGATCAATGCCCCGCCGATGCCTGTTTTCTGATGGGCCGGGCCTACAGCAATCGGCCCCAGCGAGACCGCCAAGAGTTCTTGCCCACCAACCAGCATCGGGAAGGGATAGAATAAAGCATGGCCGACCACTTCACCGGCAACCTCAGCCACCAATGACAGTTCCGGGTCGAAGTTGGCGCTGTGGCGCAGCCCATCCACCATCGCAAACTCGGAAACAAACGACCTGCTTTGCGGTTCCTGGATATAGGCTGCGAAGGCCAGCGCGTTGATCTCGGCAATGCGGGCGTAATCGGCGACCTGTTCGGAGCGAACGGTGATCTCCACTAGGCGATCACCACCTCACGCCCTGTGCGACTGCTTTCGTAGAGCGCTACCAGAATTTTGGTAACCTGCAAGGATTCTTCAGCCGGAACTGGCGAAGCGCCACCGTTGCGAATGGCCCGGGCAAATTCATCGATCTCCTGGTGATGGGGGCGAATCTTATCCTCGGTCAGCTTCAAACTGACATCGTAATGCTGTTTGACCTGGTTATCGGTCTGGTACAGCCCGGCGCTAGGCCAATGGGCACCACCGTTGGTGCCGTACAGCCAGGTCTGGTAATCTTCGGGTGGATTGTGGTGCAGCATCCAACTGACTTCCAACACCAATGTAGCGCCATTCTCGAAACGGATGAAACCGGCCGAGAACTCGTCCACGTCGATGTCGGCGGGAATATCGCCGCCCCACACACTGAACGCGCCATCTTGTTTGGCAAGCTCGGTACGGACTACGCCGCTGACGGCGACCGGCTTGGGATTGCCCATGAACCACATCGCCAGGTCGAGCACGTGCACGCCCAGGTCCAGATTCACACCTCCGGCGCTGATGCCCTGGTAAATGAAGGTCGGGCGCGTTGGGACACCGGAGCGCCGCAGCCACCAGGCGCGCGCGTGGTAAATATCACCCAGAGCACCTTTGGCGATTTCTTTTTTGATGGCCTGGGCCGCGCCGGTAAAACGGAAATGGTGCCCGGTCATCAACAACTTGCCGCTGCGGTCGCGGGCGGCAATCATCTGCTCGATCTCGGCGACGGTCGGCGCCAGAGGCTTTTCACACAATACGTGCTTACCAGCTTCCAGGGCCGCCACGGTAAAGCCGGTGTGGAAACGGTTGGGGGTGCAGATGTCGATCACATCGATATCAGGATCTTCGATCAGTTCGGAAGGTTCGGTGGTCAGCTTGGCAACACCGTATTCCGTCTGCCAGCGTTCCAACATGGCCGGATTGACGTCGCTCCCGGCTACCACTTTGGCGTTTTCCAGCCGTTCCCAGCCGCCATAATGCAGGTTAGCGATCCCACCCAGCCCGATAATGCCAACGTTCAGCTTAGCTGTCATGTTCTGTCCTTTGTGAATGTGAAAGTGAGGTACATCGAAAGCCGCGAAATTATACCGCTATCCAGCTTGGAATGGCTCAATAAACAATCAATTGTATGCGGATGGGCACATAGATCAAGATATCCACGGCCAGGGCTAACGATACGAACCAATTCAACCCACGCTGAAATTTGGCCATGGGAATTTCCTTCCCCAACAAGCGCACATTGTCTGCGCCCGCCAGCATTTTATCCACCGCCAGGAAAGCCGCGAACATGAACGGTGCAAACAGGGCAAACGTGAAGCGCTGGTTTTCGCCGCCGCCAATCGGGTAATACCAGGCAATCGAGAAAATGTAACCCACAAAATAGAGCACGCTGTAGACGATCAATTCAAGGTGAGCACGGATCAAGGCCTGATTCTGCCGCCAGAGCAGCACAGTTAACACCAGCAGGACAGCCAGATAGAACAGGTGGAAATTGAACAAGCCATAACCGCGCCACAAGGTCCCGGCTTGCAACCCCAGCCCGATGCGGATACGATCCAAGATCTGGGCAGGGGTGTGCTCGCGCAGGTACTTTTGCAGGCTGGGGATCTCTTCCGGCGGCATATTGGGCCAGCCCTCGCCTTCGCCATGCGCCCGGGTGCCCTGCTTGGCTTCGGTAAAGGTGTCGTACCAGATATAAAAAGTGGTGTTGACGTTGAAGAAGTACTTACCCCAAATCTGCTTGCTTTCTCGCAGATAGGGCGAGAGTATGCCCAGGAAAGTGACCAACAGCAGGGCAAAACTCGCCCAGCGGGTCAGCGCAGCCCGCGTCAATGCAGCGCGCTCATTTCCTCCACCCGGTTGTGCGTTTCTCCGGCGGTTATACAAGATGTACAGTTCCTTGAACGGGAACATAACCACAAACAGAAAAACAGCCGGTAAGACCGAAGCTTTGGTCAGATAGCCCAACGCCAGGAACAGGCCACCCAGCAATGCCCGCAGATAAGTGGGCGCAGCCAACATTTTGCCGCTGTATAAAA
>JBNKDB010000382.1:0-10563 GCA_050288045.1 Anaerolineales bacterium
GCCGGTAAGCTGCTCGACGATCTCGCAGGTCTGGTACAGGGCAGTAGCGCCAATCGGATGGCCGCGTGCCTTGAGGCCGCCCCGCGTGCTGATTGGCACGTCGCCGTCCGGCCAAATGCGGCCTTCGGCGGCCATGCGCCAACCCTCACCGGGCTGTGCAAAACCGGAGGCTTCCAACGACAGGCAGGTGATGATGCTGAAGGCATCGTGGATTTCGAAGAAACTCACGTCTTCCTGCTTGATCTTGGCCATTTGCAGGGCTTTTTGCGTGGAGATACGTGCGGCGTCCATGCGCAGCGGGTCGAGCCGGTCGCCGACTCGTAGGATGTCAGTAGCAACGGCCGAGCCCAGGATGTTCACTGGAATCTCGGTATAGGCTTTGGCCTGTTCTGTGGGGGCCAGGATGATGGCGGCCGCGCCGTCGCAGACCGGTGAACAGTCGAACAATTTTACGGGATCGATAATCGTGCGCGCCCGCCGAATTTTTTCTGGGGTAATTTCCTTGGCGTTGAACAGGGCAGCCGGATTGTGGAGCGAGTTCTGGTGCGCCAGGTAGGGGAAGTTATCCAGCCCACCATCAGGGACGTGGTAACGGTCCTGGTACATGCGCATCAGCCGGGCGATGATACTCACCATATTGTCACCCTGGGCGATCTCGCGCTCAGCATCCAGTGCTTTCGCCAGGATTTCGGTCGAGATTTCGGGGTCCATTTTCTCCACGCCAACCACGGCGGCCAAATCGGCCTGTCCGCTGGCGACGGTGAGGTAAGCCACGCGCATGGCGGCTGCACCAGAAGCACAGGCGGCGCGCACCTGCATAGCTTCGATGCCGTGCAGGCCGAGTTCGTTGGCGATCAACGGCCCAACGTGCTTCTGGCCCTGGAATTCGTCGCAGCCGAAATTGCTGACGAAGAGGGCATCGACTTTATCGACCCCGGCGTCCTGCATGGCGCGGCGGGTAGCCTCTGCGCCCAGCTTGCGCAGGCTCAAGTCATATTCTTTTTTGACGGGGATGTATCCAATCCCGACGATACTGACGTCTCGCATAATGTACTCCTGACATGTGCGCCAAAGGTGCACATATCCTTCGTTGATCTGTAATGTTTTTTGCGATCTTATCGTAGTACGCTTATGCTCTCAAAAAGTCTCGCAGTATCTAGCTGGGAAAGATTGATAGGATTTGATAGTTTCCCCAATCGAAAGAAGACAAATCATTTGTCGGGCATTGAAATTACGCTCATCAATCCGGTGAGCAGATCGGCGACACTGGGCTGGCGGCCGCCTTCGACGGCACAGCGGGTGGCGATGGCGGTTTGTATCTGACTGTTGGCCTGTTGCCAGGTTTCTTCATCAGCATACGGCAAGCCGAATGCCATGGTGGCGCGTGAATCTGCGGGGTGCAGGCCGCCATGCACACCTTCCAGCAGTCCAGAAAAGTAGAACCCCTCGGCGTAATTGGAAATCAACAGCAAGTCACCGGTGTAAGGCCCGGTGAGGTTATCCAGGCGCGCTACCGGGTCGATGTTGAGTTCGGCGGGTTGCGCGGCGAACCAGGCTTCAAGTGGGACGATCTGGCCCTCCGGGGTGAGCGCCTGGTAGGGGGCAGTCCAGCCATGAGTCTTCACATCACGCAGCAGCACACTGTTGAGCGCGCCCTGGAGTTCGACGGCGTATTTCCCACTCTGGTGGGCATGCCAGAAAGCCTGCGCGACCGGGAGTACATCGCTTTCGAAATCGGGTTTTTCTTGCCAACTTTCCTTGGGGTTGCGCAAATAGACGTGCGCCATGCCGCCGTTCGAAGCCACCACGGCGTCGCAATCCGGATCTTCGCCGGGATAATCGTGTACGTCCAGCCCCAGGGCATCGAAAAGATGGCCCATTTCGCGCTCGAAGGGGAAGGCCAGGCGCAGTGAGTGGCGGTCGTCGGGCACCACGCTGATCTGCCCGTGGTCGGAAAAGATGGCACACAGCAGCTTGGCGTGGTCTTCGGCAGGGAGGACACTTTCAATGGCCGCCCATAACTCGCCGATCAAAGGATCGATGCCAGTGCTGAGATATGCCAATTGGACATCGGGACTGTGGGCGTGCGATTCGTGATCCAATCCCATCATGTAGTAGGTCAGGATGTTGGGTAGGCCGTGTGTGGTGATGTGGGCGATGGTCTTTTCCAGAATGTTACGGTCGTATTCCTGGGAAGACATACCGAACAGGTCGCCGCCTTTGGTGAAGCGCGCCAGGTCGACTACCGAGGGCTTGAGCCAGGTATCTGCGCCTTTGGCGTACATATGCCCGGCTACCAGCGATTGCCAACCCCAGACAGCGGCGATTTCGTAGATAGTGGGTGCTTCCAGACAATTGGCCGCCAGCCCACTGGTGAAAACCTGGACGGCATCATCGACCGCCAGCGTATCGCCAACGTCGAAGGCATAATGCCGCGGAATGCCGTCATTGTGATTGCCAAAGCGGTCGAAGAACTGGTTGCCGGGAACGCCGTGATCCTTGGGATGCGTCCCGGTGAAAAGCGAAGCCTGGGCACAGAAGGTCACGCTGGGGGCGGTGGAGAGGGCGGGGATAAGCAAGCCGCGTCCGGCCGTTGGGCCGCCAAGCAGGCGGGCTAGGTTGGGGATTTTTCCGGTTTCCAGAGCCTGGCGGAAAATGTCACCGCGCAGCCCGTCGATGTCGATCAGTAAAAGGTGTTTGATTTCCATGAATGCCTTGCGTATAGCCAAACAAGAACGGTGTTTTATAAGCGGTAATTATACTGGTTTTATACGTAAAGAAAAAAGCCCGCAAAAGGGCTTTTATGGTGGATGGCGTTTTGCTTCTGCCTCAGGTTATTCGTCTTCCTCGAGGCCGCGCACCTGGGTGTTCGAGGTCGTACCCCCATTGAGCAGTTCCTGGGCTTCAGGGGAATAGATCTGCACATTAGCCGGAAGCGATTGGGGGTTCTGGTGGAAAATCAGGTAGACGCTGTTTGCCAGCGAGATCTCGTCGCCGGAATCGAGCAGCTTCTGCACGATAGGGCGTTCGTTGACGTAGGTGCCGCCGGTGGAATTCAGGTCGACCAGCAGGTAGCGGTCGTTGATCCGGGACAGCTTGGCGTGCATACGGGAGATGCGCAGGTCTGGGATGATGAGATCGTTATGGCGGCTGCGCCCCATGATAATTTCTGGTTTTGTAAGGTAGTAAACCCTTCCGTTGATTAACAAAAAGGCCAGTTGCGTTTCGGTGTTTTCGATCATTCAGTCCGTTCCTTAGCGTGCATGGATTGAAACACTTATCTTTATTATAGTGACCTGGGCGGCGGTTAGCATATCTAGTTAGTAACAAGAATATGCCAGTTGTGTAAACACGCTGTTTCAACTAATCCAGCTTGCATAAATTCTAAAGTATTGAACTACTAAGTCATGAAGACACGAAGAATTTTGAATCTTTGTGCCTTGGTGGTGAATAATATCCCATTGGTTTTCGATTGAGCAAATAGTACATTGGTATCTATTCATCAAATTCACATCCCGGACAGGCCAGAATCGGATAAACTTAGCGTAGAAGAACGATATTGGAGTGAACTGTGAAATTTCTTGGTAATTTAATGCGTTTCCTGGCTGTGCTGCTGCTGGCCCTGGTGGTGTTTTCATTACCTTTGGCGTTGTTCGGGCGCAGTCTGGGTAAGATCGCTTTTTCCCCGGAGACCATCAAGGCGGTACTGGCGGAGCATTTCTGGAATCACGACAGCGCCGCAACTGCCGCAGAGCAGTTGGTCGATTCGGCCGTGCAGGAAAATGTGACTGGGCGGGACCCGCTTGAACAATTCTTGCTGGCCGGGTTGTCGAACCTGGATCACCAACAGTGGCTGCAATTGTTCGCTCTGGTGGCTCCCCAGGACGTGTTGACGCAAACGCTTGACGAGTTTGTAGATGGCTTTTATGCCTGGCTGGATAATGACAGTACCTTTCCCGTCCTCAACGTTGACCTGCGCGCCTGGAAAGCGAATGCCAGCCTGAACGCTGTACCGGTCCTGGAGCTGATCTTGAGCACCATGCCGGAATGTACGGTAGACCAACTGGCGCAATACGCCGCCGGGGGGGATATCCTGAATGCTGCCCAGATTCCGCTTTGCCGCCCGCCGGAGCCGTTCTACGGCCTGTTGTTGTCCAGCGGGTCGGTGGTGATCCCGGTGCAGATCCAGGCGCTGCCCGACGATCTCAACCTGACCTGGCGCATGAATGCTACCCCAGAAGCGATGCTGCAATTGAAAACCCAATTACAGCGTATGCGGTTGGTTTTGCAGTGGAGTTGGTTGGCCGTTCTATTGTTATTCGTAATCGCGATCCCGTTGGGGGCGCGTTCGATCCCCGGCATATTGAATTGGGCAGGCGTGCCTTTATTGCTTTCTGGTGGAGTTACGGTGATAGGCGCTTTGTTGCTGTACCTGTTTTCCGATACGATCGCGGCTGTTTTCACAGCCAACCTTCCAACGCTGGAAAGCTTCAACCCTTTCCAGAAGGTATTATTTACCGGTGTAAGTCTGGTATTTGGAAAGTTAGCAGTCCTCGGGCTGATCCTGCTGATCTTAGGTGGTGGGGCGTTGATGGTGGCCTTCATCCTGGGGCGCGTGCTGAAGCCCAAAACACCCCCGGTGACATATGCCCAGCCCTGGGATGCCGAACCACCACCATATTACGAGGATAACGATCCCTATCGCCAATCCTAAATGAAAACGCCCGCTTTTAGCGGGCGTTCGGATTCTAGTGCAGTGGCTGTCCCACGGTGTGCAGCAGCGCCAGGTTGGGTGGGCGGCGGGCGCCGACCGGGAAGCCGGAGATCAGCACCACTTGCTGGCCGTTCTTGATCGTGGTCGAGGCGATCATAGCGGTTTCCACCCGGGCGAGCATATCTTCGATGCTGTCCACGAAGGGCACCTGGGCGGGATAGACGCCCCAATAGAGCGCCATGCGGTTGTAAGTCTTCTCTTCGGAGGTGAAGCCGAGGATGGGGGCGCGTGGGAAGGCTTTCGACATCAAGCGGGCAGTACGGCCGGTGGTGGTGAAGACCGCAATCGCAGCCACGTTGAGGTCATGGGCCAGTTCGCGGGCGGCACGCGTGATCGATTCGGCGTCATCTGCAGTGGCGGATAGCGTACGTTTGGTCAGGTGGCCCCATTCTTTCATGTGGCCTTCGGCCTCGCGAATGATGACGTCCATCATGGCTACGGATTCGACCGGGTATTTGCCGATCGAGGTCTCGCCGGAGAGCATGGCTGCATCGGTGCCGTCGAAGATCGCATTAGCGACGTCAGAAGCTTCGGCGCGCGTGGGGCGGTTGTTATCGATCATCGATTCGAGCATTTGCGTGGCGGTGATCACCAGTTTGCTTTTCTCGTTGGCAGCATTGATGATGCGTTTCTGTGCCACCGGGACGGCTTGGGGTGACATCTCAACGCCCAGGTCGCCGCGCGCGACCATCACGCCGTCGGCTGCGTCCAGGATTTCGTCCAGGTTATCGAGCGCTTCGGGGCGTTCCAGCTTGGCAATGATCGGGGTGCGCAGGTATTCCGCCCCGCAGTTGCTGATCGCTTGGCGCACGCGGCCGATGTCCTGGGCGTTGCGCACAAAGGAAATCGCCACGATGTCGACGTCGTGTTCGAGACCGAAGAAAAGGTCCTCTTCATCCTTTTCGGTGAAGCCGGGGATGGCGAGGTTGGCTCCGGGCAGGTTGATGCCCTTGTGCGATTTCAAGATGCCGCCAATCACCACCTCGGCTGTGATCGTCTCAGGGTTGGCAGCGATCACGCGTAACTCCATGCGGCCGTCGTCTAGCAGCAGGCGCGTGCCGGGGGATACCAGGCGGGGCAGTTCGGGATAATCGATCGGGATGATTTCAAGGGAATCCGGGTGTGGGTCGATAGACAGGGTAATGGTTTGCCCTTTTTCCAGTGGGAGTCCATCGGTCTGTAATTCCCCAGTGCGGATCTTAGGGCCTTGCAAATCTTGTAAGATACAAACCGGTCGACCGAGACGGTGGGACAGAGACCGGATGCGTTCGATCACCTGGGCATGTTCTTCGTGGGTGCCGTGGGAAAAATTCAGGCGGGCGACGTTCATCCCGGCCTGGATCAGTTGCTGTAGGGTTAGTTCGTCACTACTTTTTGGGCCAATCGTGGCGACAATTTTTGCGCGCCGTTCCATAATTCTACTCTTTCTATAATCCTTTGTAAAAATCTCACGTGCTCAATGCGGATAAAAGCCTGTTTACAACAAGCACAAAATGAGAATTATAAGCCCATTAGTATAGATATTCAATGATCTTTGGGTTATCTCCAGGTTAAATGTAATGCAGTTCTTTGGCCTGTTGTTTCAATTCGTCCCTGAATTTGGGATGGGCAATGCCAATCAACTGGTGGGCGCGTTCGCGTACGGTTTTGCCGTACAGGTCGGCCACGCCGAATTCGGTAACCACGTAGCGGACGTGGTTGCGGGTGGTGACCACCCCGGCACCCATGGTCAGCATGGGGACGATGCGGCTGATCTCATCACCTTTGGCGGTGCTGGGCAGGGCGATGATCGCCACGCCGCCTTCGGAGCGCGAAGCCCCGTAGATGAAATCCAGTTGCCCGCCGACACCGCTGTAGAGCTTGGGGCCGATACTGTCGGCACACACCTGGCCGGTCAGGTCGACCTCGATGGCGGAGTTGATCGCTACCTGGCGGTAGTTGCGGGCGATCACGAAGGAGTCGTTGACGTACTCGGTGGGGTGGAATTCGCACAAAGGGTTGTCGTCAACCCAATCGTAGAGGCGTTCGGTACCCAGGATGAACCCGGCTACGATCTTGCCGGGGTGCAGCGTCTTGCGGGCGTTGGTGAGGACACCGGCGTTGACCAGTTCGATCACCCCATCGGAAAATAGTTCGGAGTGAACGCCCAGGTCTTTTTTGTCGAAGAGGTACTTTAACACTGCGTCTGGGATAGCGCCGATGCCCATTTGCATGGTGGCCCCGTCGGGAATCAGTTCGGCGCAGTTGGCGGCGATACTATCGGTCAGCGGGTCTGATTTGCCACCGCCCATTGCCAGTTCGGGCAGCTTGTAATCGACCGGTACCATGTAGTCGATGCGGCTGACGTGGATGAAGGAGTCCCCCAAGGCGCGCGGCATCTGCTCGTTGACTTCGGCGATGATGATGTCGGCCGATTCGGCCGCGCTCTTGGTCAGGCCGACTTCGACGCCGAAACTGCAAAAACCGTGCTCATCCGGGGGCGAGAGGTGTACCATGGCTACATTCAACGGCAGCACGTTCTTCTTGAACAGCAGGGGAAATTCGGAGAGCAGCACCGGGGTGAAATCTGCAAGCCCGGCCTGCACGGCCTTGCGGGTGTTGTGGCTGATGAAGATCGTGTTGACCCGCAGGTGCCCGGCCATTTCCGGGGCGACGTAATCGGCCGGGGCGACGGTCAGCGCCTGGATCAACTCGACGTCTTCCAGGTTGGGGGCCTGCGCTACCAGTTCGGCCAATAATTTCGAGGGTACAGAAACGTTCCCGGTCAGGAAGATGCGGTCGCCACTCTTGATGTTTTTGACGGCTTCTTCCAGACTGACGACGCGCGATTCGTATAATTTAGTCCAATCCATAAAGGCTTTATCCTGTTTTCGATGCCAGGCGTGAAAGGTTATAAATCTTCCCGCCGTGGGTATTGACGGCCTTTGCCAGCGCCGAATTGTTCTCGATGGCTTTTTCGACACCATGCGTCACAATTTCAAGGATGTAGGGGAAAGCGGCGTTGAAGGACGCATGCGTGGCAGTACGAGCGACCACACTGGGGATGTTGGGCACGCAGTAGTGGGTGACACCTTCCTCGACGAAGGTGGGGTTGTCGTGGTTGGTGGGGCGGGAGGTCTCCACGCAGCCGCCCAGGTCGATCGATAGGTCCATGATGATCGAGCGTGGTTTCATGCTGCGTAAGATTTCGCGAGTCACCAGGATCGGGGCGGTCTGGCCGGGATGCATGGCGGCAGTGATGACCACGTCGGCGTAGGCGCAGGCCCGGGCAATGCTTTCGGCGGTGCTGTACATGGTGGCGATGCTGGGGTAATTGTCGTGGATGCGCTGTAATGCAGCCAGGTCGACGTCCAGGCAGGTGATGTGGCCCCCCATTTTTTGCAGGGTTTCGGCGGCGTAGGTACCGACCACACCGCAGCCGATGATGACGACTTCCGCAGGGGGGACGCCGGGCATGCCGCTTAGCAGTACACCATTGCCGCCCATGTTGTTTTGCAGCAGGTTGGCGGCGATCTGTCCGGCCATACGCCCGCCGATCTCGCTGAGCGGGTGCATCACGCAGAGCTTGCCGTCATCATCTTCGATCTGCTCGTAGGCAATGGCGGTGATCTTGCGTTCCAGCAGGATGTCGATCTTGCTCTGGCGGGCAGAGGGGAGTTGCAGCCAACCGGCAATCGTCTTGCCGGGCTGGATCCATTCCAGTTCCTCGTCCATTGGGCGGGCGAATTTCAGGACCAGGTCGGCGCGGGCGTATACTTCCATGGGCGAATAGACGATGGTGGCCCCGGCCTGCTGGTAATCGAGGTCGGTGAAGCCTGCGCCCAGTCCCGCTTCGTTCTCCACATAGCAGGTATGTCCCCGGCGTGTGAGTGTTTTCACTCCTGCCGGTGACAGCCCGACCCGGAATTCGGAGGGGCGGATTTCTTTTGGTATGCCTATGTTCATCTTTTTATCCTGGTGAATGTGTATCCTGTAATTCCTGGGTAATTTATGTCAATTTGAGTATATCATAGGTGGTTGGCAGTATGCAGTAAACAGTATGCAGTGGGAAATTGGTAGAGAAATCGTGGATAAGTGTACTTAAAAATGTTGCAGGCAGCTTTTAGCTGCCGAGTCCATGTTTAATTTACGTTTTATGAAGTATGTATTTTTATTCATCGGCGACTGAAGTCGCTTGCAATGCAGGTATAGGCGCTCTTACGAATCACGATTTTCGGGCCTCGATCTAGGTCTCTCAAATATCGCTTCTCGTTCTCTTTATTGCCAAGTGTCTAAGCCCCCAGCGCCTTCCACCTTAAGAATTTGTCAGGTCGTGCGGTCATCATAGCTGGGGGTTTTGGTCTATAATTAAGCATTCTCGGTCTGTTTCATCAACGAGTGCATTGAGGCGTTATTCGAGCAACCGTTCATTGGAGGACCCATCCCCGTGTCTAAAAAGACGGATGTCTTGCTAGACCAAATTCAGCAAGCTTGTGAATTGACCGGCGCATCCTGGGCTGCGGTAGTAGAAGCCAGCCCGGGTGGATTGGCGTTTGTGATTACACATGGATTGAAAGCTGCTGCGCAGGCTGCATTGGCGGCGTTCTTTGAGGCCAAAAAAATGGTTGCCTGGGCATTGGGTACCGGGGAGACCGGACGGGTGCGCACGCGCGCGACCGGTGAGTTGGCGGAAGTGTTGGGTTGCGAGCGCATGTATTGCTTCGCCAAACGCGACAGCGCCCAGGTGCTGCTGGTAGGGGCGGGCGACCTGCCCATACAATCTAGGCAAATCTTCCAGATGGTTTCCAATTCATTGCTGATCGATTTTCCCGAAGACCTGACCCCGAAGGAAGCCGCGGCTGACTTCTCGGTTAACAACCCTGACCAGAATCTGGCCAATTATCCCCCGGAAAGCATGCGGCGCGTGCTGACCATGTTGAACCAATACATCCCAGCCGATGCGGCTTATCTGGCGGTACGCGCCGGGAACGGATTCCAGGTCGAAGCCACACATCATTTCCCCAAGTCCTTTCTCGGTCACCAGATTGCTATCGAGGAGAACCAGGTTGTAGCCGAAATACTGGAAACACAGCGGGGGGTCATTCTAAATAGTTCCAAGAAGAAGCGTTACCTTTCTTTTACGCCACCGGCCCGCAGATCGAAAACCAAATGGCTGGGCGTGCCTTTGCTGATCGGGACGCGCGTGATCGGCTATTTGGCCTTTCGCAATAAAAAACCCTATACTCCAGATGATCTCAAACGCGCCGAACAGTTGGCACAGCACGTTGCTCCACCGGTCGAGAAAACCATTGTGTTCTCCGAAGCCGCCAACCACTTGCAGCGCCTGGCACTGCTGAACGAACTGGCAACCGCTGCCTCGGCGGGGGCCGATCTGCCGGAGATCACCCGCCGCGTGCGGCGCATGTTGGGGCGCATCTTCCGTTCCAGTAATGTGGCGCTTTTGCTGCCCACTCCGGACGGCACCATTTTGGAAGATGTCGCTGACCGTTCCCGAACGGCACAACCGAAAGTCTACCCGATCGATACCACATTGGTGGGCTATGCCTTTGAGACCAGCAAGACCGTGCGGGTAGGGGATGTGGTGCAGGCGCCGCGCTATCTGCCGATCAACTCGGCGGTGCGCTCTAAAATGACCGTGCCGCTGAAATTCCACAATGATACGATTGGCGTCCTGGCGCTGGAAAATTCCACCCCAGATGCCTTTTCACAGCAAGACGAAATCTTCCTGGTGGTGATCGCCAGCCAGATCGCCAGTATTATCGTCAATGCGCGCCTGAACGTCGAGACTT
>JBNKDB010000383.1:0-2905 GCA_050288045.1 Anaerolineales bacterium
ATAAGGGAGCTGCACATGCACTGGAAATTCAACTGGAAATGGCTGCTCCTGGGTCTCATCGGTGCCTTTTTGATTGGGCTGGCATGGCAATTCCGTCCCCCGCCCCCGCCTCCTGTGCTCCCCGAAAGTTATCAGGCGGAAAAAGCGGCCTGGTTAGGTGTAACCTGGTCAATGGACGCGCATACCGATTCAGCGGTTGCCACATTGGCAAATGATCTGCAAATCCATAACATCACCACGATTTTTGTTTACGTAAGCTATTTAAAAGCGGATGATACCTTCAACGCTACCTTTAGCCATGCTGCACACTTTATCGATCAATTACGGCATGTTGCACCCCAAATTAAGGTTTTAGGCTGGATCGGCGTGCCGATTCAGATCACAAAACCGGACGGAACAATCCTTTCGGATCGTCTGGCTGACCCCACAGTACGGCAAACGATTGCTGAATTCAGCGCGCGGGTTGTCCGCGACCTGGGCTTTGACGGCGTGCATTTGAACGCCGAACGCATTGAAGACGGCAGCCTGACCTATATCCAGACGGTGCAGCAGATTCGGGCCGCCCTGCCATCCGATGCCCTGCTCTCGTTGGCGGTTCATGCCCTGCAGCCAACCGAACCGGTCACAGCTATGCCCCATCCGAGAATCAGCCATTATGGGTCGGCGGATTATCTGCGTCAGGTCGCCGAACAGTGCGATCAGATAGCGCTGATGGCCTACGATTCCGGCCTGATCTTTCCGGCGGATTACCGTTCCTGGATGGCCTTTCAGGTACGCCAGAGCGCGGCGATTCTGGCGGAAACGGATGTCCAGGTGTTGATTGGTGTGCCGGTTTCGGAAGAGTGGACACCTTCCCACCAGCTTCATACGGAGTATCTGGAAAACCGCTCTATGGTGTGCGCGTTGGACTATTGCAAAGCGAGATACCGGAAGTCATTGACGGGATTGCCATCTATCCCTATTGGGAAATCGGCGCTGACGAATGGCGCTGGATTGATGCGTTTCCCTAGCTTGCTCGATGGTCAATTTGCCCGATAAGGGAGTGGAATCATGCAGCTTAATTTACCGATTCTGGAACATGTAAAAGACAGCCAGCGCATCCTGATTGCCGGGGCGGGCGGCGGCTTCGATGTTTTTGCCGGACTGCCGATTTATTTCACCCTGCGGCAGTTGGGCAAAGAGGTTCATCTGGCGAATTACAGCTTCGTGGACTTTGGGCTGATAAAGTATATCAGCGACCCCGAAGTGCTTATCGAAAACCAGTTATTGGGCGCACACGGCGAAATCCGCATGACTTTCCCCTATTACCCGGAAGGCTTCCTGTCACAGTGGTTTCGGGAAGTTCAGGGAGAAGAACTAACGGTCTGGATGTTTGGCAAGACCGGTGTTGTCCCCCTGCTGGAATCGTATCAGGTATTGGTGGATCGGCTGCAAATCGACACCATTATCCTGGTTGATGGCGGGGTCGATTCCCTGATGACCGGCGATGAATTGGGGTCGGGTACCCTGGTCGAGGACAGTATCTCACTGGCTGCGGTCGATCAATTGGCTGTACCCGTGAAACTGCTGGCCTGTGTCGGTTTCGGCACGGAAGTTGAGGAGGATGTCTGCCACTATAACGCCCTGGGAAATATCGCCGCCTTGGCCAAACAGGGGGCGTTTCTGGGTAGCTGCGCCCTGACCCCTCAGATGGAAGTGTTCCAATTATTCGAGTCAGCCTGCCGCTATGTCTGGGAGCAGCCCGACCACAAGAAAAGCCACATCACGACGCGGATTATCCCGGCGGTTCACGGCGAATTTGGCAATTACCATATGTATGAAGAAGATCGCACAACGGTTTTTATCTCGCCCTTGATGAGCCTCTACTGGTTCTTCGAAGCTTCCGCCGTTGTCCAGCGCAACCAGCTTATGCCTGTTTTGCGCGATACCTACACCACCCAGGAGGCTTTCTCACTGGTTTTCCGGCGCTTTGCCTCTGTGACCGGCAAGCTCCCCCGCCGAGATATTCCCTATTGAGTGGGCTATCCCCAGAGGCGTATTGCCTTCAACCCAGGTCACTATGTTTAGGATTGCGCCTGACCTGCAATTATTATTCTAGGGGGTTAATGTAACAGTAACCAGCGAACTTGTGAAACCTGCCTCGCCTTCTTTGAATGTTAGAATTGCCCCAAATCCCGGCCATCCTAATATCAATTCATCGGTAATGAACTGCGATAGTTCGTCGTCGTCCAGGTGATGCCTGCTTCTAACTAATCCTTCAAGCCCGTGCTCGTTATCAAGAATTTTATACCCATATCCTCGCAAATCCGTCGGAATGGCAAAACTATCAGCAGACGAACTTTCAAATTGGGCATCAATAATCATTCCATCTTTCGGAAAGTATAAATGTATTCGTATTCGTGCCGGTACATCTATAGTGTTTGTATTTCCCCACTGGGCATGAATGGCTTCCGGTTCCCCATATATGTTGATAACTTCCCGTATAGGAAATTGGAAATTTGGATAGATCTCCATAGAAACAAGCGTGTCCGTATCATCAAATCGAAATATGCCGTTGTGGTAACTTGTCCAGTACCATCTCAAATATCCTTGGCTTTCCTCAATATCCCAAATCGGTATAAATTCGTTAGTATCAATGAGTTTTTTCACAGAGTCCCGTGTACTAACCCCTGGAGTTAATCCCTGCCAGCAGGGTACTCTACAGGGGCGTTGCGTTAGAATACTTTCATCAGATGTTGTCGGCGGTAGTAGACGGCGCACATAGGGGAATGCAATTAGTACAAAAATAAAACCAATGCAAAGGACTAATCCTACAGCTATAGCTCGCTTGTGTTTAATTCTTCGTAAGTTCATAGCCTTTCTCCTCGATTCAGTGTATCCTTTTTCTCACTTTTTTCCCTCCACT
>JBNKDB010000384.1:0-6709 GCA_050288045.1 Anaerolineales bacterium
GGATGTTGGCGGGCTAAATTATCCCATTGCGCCAGCCAGTAGCAGAATTGAGATCCAGTCGCCAAGGCTGTGCATGAGCACTGCGGCCGAGAAGCCACGGTAGCGATAGACCAGACCGGTAAACGCGCCCATCAACCCAGAAATGAGCACTTCCGAGACGGGGGCAGGTAGGTTATACATGCTGATCCCAATAAGCGGAGAGATGTGATACAGGCCAAACAGTAGGGAGGATACCAGCAGCCCGATTCCAAAACGGCGGGTCAGTGCCCAAACCAGCGTAAGGATGCCAACGCGGAAGAGCAATTCTTCAAAGATGCCTGCCCCAATCAAGAGATTGATCAATAAGCTGAAGGGGTTGTCGAAGTTGAAGCTTTCGGCTGCTTCGGCCGGATTGGTGGGAATATCTCCAAAGAACTGGCCCAGCCGGGTGAGCGGTTCATTGATCAGGTTGCCCCAAAACATTGCCAACATCGCCAGGAAGAAAGCTGCGGCCAGGACGTAGATGATTCGCGAAAATTCATGGCGGCGGAAGATCGGAAAGAGGTCCAGGGATAAACTGCGTTCGGCGGCCAAACCTGCACTCCCGAGTATGATCATCAAAACCACATAGATCAAGAAAGGTCCCAGTGTGCTGCCACCTTCATCGTCTGGTGAACTGATAAAAATCATCACCAGCGTACTAATGAGAACCACGGCCGCTACAATTTTGACAGCTTGTCCAAATGCTTTCCAGGCCAATGGCTGTGGTTTTTTTGTCGGTAAAGACATTGGCTTCCAGAGGATGATAGCAGCATAAATAATAGCTAATCCGGCAACGATGATGGTTTGTATGCTGTTGGCTTCAATGTTGCTGGACTGGACGATCAGTGTGTACATCCCCAGGCCAATGACCACGACCAGTAATTCCTGGCGGGCGCGCAGCCAGGTGATAATGTTTCCAAAACCGCTTGCTTCACTTTGCATGATTGACTCCGTAGTAAAAAATTCTATCTATTGAACGAATAACCCCTGTGCGTTATTCGAAAACAAGATTAGTTGTTCGTGAATGCACCAGGGGGAACCCTTGACGACCAATGGATTATGGATATAATAAATTCGGAATGAACGTTCATTCCGTAGAGGATACAAATCTATGATGAGTGAAGATAAACGCCAGGATATTTTACAGGCCACGCTCGATTTGATTTCCGAACATGGTTTTCATGGCACACCGATGGCGATGATCGCCGAGCGTGCCAATGTTGGTGCGGGGACGATCTATCGCTACTTTGAAAATAAAGAAAACCTGATCGGAGAACTTTTCCGCGAACTCAAATCTGATCTGAGCAATGCCATGCTGGCCGGTTTTGACCCCGACCTGGATTTTGCCGAAAAAGTACGGACATTGTGGTCGAACACGCTCAATTATTGCATCCAACATCCCCAGGAAATGCTCTTCCTGGAGCAGTTTCACAGTTCGCCATATCTGACCCCAGAAGTCGAAGAGGACAGTATGCGGGTGTTAGCGCCAATCTTTGGGGAACTGGAAGCTGCCATTGAGGCTGGGGTCATCAAAAATTTGCCGTTCGAGATGTATTATGTATTGACCTACAACTTTGCGGTTTCGCTGGCAAAATACCATATTGCCGGTAAGCTGACGGTCACTGATGACGTTAAAGAGCAGGCCTTCAGCGTAGTTTGGGATGCGCTCAAGCGCTGATATTTTTTTGAATATATCGGAGTGAATGTTCATTCCGTACAATCGTATTAGGAGAAATAATAAAGTGGCAGATCATAATAAGAAAATTGTATTGGTCACTGGCGCTTCATCCGGGATTGGGAAGGCCGCGGCAGAACGCTTTCTTGCTGAAGGTTGGATAGTATACGCGACTGCTCGCCGGTTGGAGAAGATGAAAGACCTGGAAGCACTAGGAGCAACCATCATGCAGATGGATGTGACTAAAGAGGCGGATATGCAGCGCGTGGTTGCGGCTATCGAAGCAAAATACGGCGCAATCGATATCCTGGTGAACAATGCCGGATATTCCGAATCTGGAGCAATCGAAGATGTGCCGACTGATGATGCCCGCTATCAAATGGAAGTAAACGTGTTCGGCCTCGTGCGCCTGACGCAATTGGTATTGCCGAAAATGCGCCAGCAGGGCAGTGGCCGGATCATCAATATTTCCTCGATTGTAGGCAAAATCACTTTTCCGATCACCGGTTGGTACAGTGCGACCAAGCATGCGCTAGAAGCAATATCAGATGCGCTGCGTTTTGAGGTAGCGCCTTTTGGGATCGATGTGGTTTTGATCGAGCCGGGCGCGATCCAGACCGAATTTCAGGGCGTGGCTGCACAGGCTTTGGACGAGCATTCGCAAACCGGCCCATATGCTAATCTGGCGCGCGTATATGCACGGTTCTTGAAGGCGCGTTCCGGCTCGAACGTCCCCGGACCGGAGGTTGTGGCAAAGGTGATTTATAAAGCGGCTATTGCGAGAAGGCCGAGGACGCGCTATCCGGTGCCTTTCACTGCCCACCTGTCAATCTTGCTGCGCGCCCTGGCTCCCGACCGGATTTGGGACGCAGTATTGAGAACGCAATTCAAATAGTATCAGTAGTAAATAAAACGTGACTGAGAATAGGAGTTTAGTGACATGACAAATAATGGGAAATGGACGGCGGAAAATATTGCCGACCAGTCTGGCAAGATTGCTATTGTGACCGGTTCGAACAGTGGACTCGGTTTTGAAACTGCCAAGGTGTTAGCAAGTAAAGGGGCGACGGTGGTGATGGCTTGCCGCAGCATGGATAAGGCTGAGAAAGCGGCTCAGGAGATCACGATTGCATACCCGCAAGCCAAACTTGATATACGGCAACTGGATCTGGCCGACCTGGAATCGGTGCGCGAATTTGCAGCGGCGTTCAAGAAGCAATATGATCGTCTGGATATACTGGTGAACAACGCCGGAATTATGATGATCCCGCGCAGTGAAACAGCACAGGGTTTCGAGATGCAGTTTGGCGTCAACCACCTGGGACATTTCGCGCTGACCGGTTTATTGCTCGATCTGATCGAGAAGACACCTGGGGCGCGCGTTGTCAATGTAAGTAGCGGTATGCATCTGGCTGGTAAGATTAATTTTGACGACTTGAATAGTCAGCGCTCCTATAACCGGGCTGCTGCATATGGACGAAGTAAGCTGGCAAATCTGTTGTTTACATATGAATTGCAACGGAGGTTTTCAGCCAAAGGAATCGATGCTCTGGCATTAGCGGCCCATCCTGGCTGGACAGCGACCAACCTGCAAGCACATACCGGGCTTTTCAGTTCCTTGAACCCGATACTCGCCCAGAAGCCTGAGATGGGAGCATTGCCTACGTTGTATGCAGCCACGGCTGTCGGTGTAAGTGGCGGTGATTATTACGGCCCAGGCGGTTTGTTTGAAATGCGCGGCTATCCGGTAAAAGTGCGCTCCAATGCGCGTTCACATGACCAAACGGTTGCTAAGAAATTGTGGGAAGTATCGGAAACGATGACCGGTGTGGAATATCTAAGCGCGTAGTGCTGGTAAATATGTGTTTTATGCCCTGCAATCATATGCGGGGCTTTTTTGTTTGGAAAGAAACTTAAATCTACTGAAATTTAAGTCTGCCGGCTCAAATACAGCCAAATTTTTCTTACTCAACCTTCAGATTTACTTTGCGCTTCCGCTACTTGATGCTAAAATGGGTAACGTATGATTGTACTGTCTACAAAAGGAGTGGAAGATGACCGTGCATATCGGATATTCCCAAGTTGCCATCACTCCTTCTTTGAATAATAATGTTTATCTGGCCGGAACAGGAAACAACCGGCTGGCTACCGGGATACATGATGAATTGTATGCCCGCGCCTTGGCGATCAAGCAGGGCGAAACTCAAGTTGTTTTGTGTGCCCTCGACCTGGTTGGGCTGGGGCGTGCTCATTGTCAGGAAATCCAGGAGCGGGTGAATCAAAGTGCCCCAGGCGTTCAGGTGGTTCTGGCTTGTACGCATACGCACCATGGCCCGGATACAATTGGGTTATGGGGGCCAGATCAGACATCATCAGGTGTTGGTCTAGAATACATTACTAAATTGAAACAATTGGTCAGCGATGCCTGTATCCAGGCTTTGAATACGTTATCACCTGCAATGGGTTTGAAAATTGCCAGCGCGCGTGTGGGTGAATTGGTAGCTGAAGATTTGGGAGATGAGTTAGTAGATCTCAAACTGTTCTGTGTGCAATTCTGGTCGGCTACAGCTCCATTAGTTAATTTGTTGATCTTTTCTGCCCGGCCCGAAATCGTTTCTCCTGATAATCGGCAAATCAGTTGTGATTACCCAGGCTATCTGCGAGCGCAGATTCAGAAAGCTACCCATTCCCCTGCAGTGTTCTGCATGGGAGCATTGGGTGATCTACCTGAGCTTGAGGAACGTACATTTAAGGAGGCCGAGCGTGTTGGTCGCTTGATTGCCAATGCAGCTTTGAAGATATTGGAAAATACACCAGTAGTGCCCTTTATGTATTTTATCCATAATCGAAAAATATTTCGGATTCCATTATCCAACCCACTTTTTCGGTCAATGATGGTTAGTGGTTTGGTTACAACGCCTTTGAATGGGGGTAGTGAAGTCGAAACGGAAGTTAACCTGCTACTGTTCAATCAATCTGGCATTGTTTGTGTGCCCGGAGAATTGCTACCAAAAGTACAAGAAAAAATTGAAGTTCAATTAAGTAAGGCCGGGATTCAACAAGCTGCCATCATTGGGCTGGCTAACGATGAAATTGGCGGAATCATCCCGGCTGAGGATTTTGTCTTTCCTGCCGATCCGCAAAATCCAGGCGAACATTTTATGGAAACGATTTCTGTTGGAGAAGAAGCTGGACCGCGGCTAGCAGCCGCGGTGAACAAACTATTGGAATAAACATTTTATTGGTAGTATGTTTTAAAGCACTATTGCGCTCTATGGCAAAATATTCGAGGCGATGAAGTTCTATGGCATTGAGGCCACATCTTGTTTGAGTATCTACAGAATAAAATTATTCCGGGACAAATGAGCAATCCGAAAGACATTGCTGCAGCGCGATGCCTTTTAGCCATCCTGTTGGTTAGTATTCCCCTAACCGGAATGGCTGCCCTCTTCTTGTTTTTCTATAATCCTGGATCGAGTCTGATACCTATTAACGTAGGGATTTTCCTGCTCGTTCAAATCGTGGCGCTATGGGTATTGCGGCTTGGATCATTTCGCAGCGCCGGTTATATGCTGTCGGTAGGGTTATGGGGGATGTCGATCTTTACGTTTGCCGTTTGGAACGGAACGACTTCTCCCGGATTCCCTTTATTATTGATCAGCCTTTTTACAACTCAACTTGTGTTGGGCGAGGCGGCTGCAGTGGCAAACGCGGCTGCAAGTATTGTGTTGACTTCCGTATGGACCTTTGCTCAATATGCTTTTTGGGGAAATCTGGATGGCAGCAGTGCCGGATATCAAATGCTTGCGCATTCGAGTTTGATTGCCATCGCAGCCGGGTTGAGCGCTCTCGTGGGGCGCGGCGGGCGTTGGGAGATGATAGCTGCTGGAAATCATGACCAGGGAAATGCAAATCAATCTGGGTGGCCGACCGATGAAATCGGGCAGTATCTGGTTTCAAATCATGCCGAACTTAATCAACCCGATGCTACATACAACGGCCGCTTTGTGTTTACGGTACCGGATGGAGAAATGGAATGGTCGGAGGAAACTTTCCGTATTCTTCGCCGTGATCCAGCGTTAGGAGAAATGCTTCTCGATGATTATTTGAAGATTATCCATCCAGAAGACCGCGGCCGAATTAGCCATAAGATCGACCAGACCGTCACTCAGCAGCAACCTTTTGTCTGTACTTATCATGTCCTGGCTGGTGACAATGAAATTCGGCGTATTCACAGCCAGGGCAGGCCTGAACTGGATGCGGAAGGAAAAGTAACCCGGATTGTGGGGACGATCCAAGAGGTCACGGAGTACTTTCAGCAGGATGGAAAGTTGACGGAGGTCGAGTCGCGTTACTGGGGGTTGTTTGAAAATTCGCCAATTTCTTTGTGGGAGGTCGATTACTCGAAAGTTCGGCAGTACATAAACAGCCTGGGCAAAAATGATGCGGATGAACTGTATCTCTATCTCGTCGATCATCCAGAAGAAGTGGAACGGTGTTTTTCGATGATCAACATTCTGGTCGTCAACCAGGCCACAGTGGAGTTGCTCGAAGCTGTGGATAAGGAGCAGGTTTACCACGGATTTGCCAAGGTGTTGACAGATACAACATTATCGATGTTCCATCAGCAGTTGGTCAGCCTGATAAATTTCGGGAAGAATTTCCAGGGCGAGGCTACGCTGATTACCTTCCAGGATAACGAGAAACACGTGACTATTCGAGTATCTGTTGCTCCTGGACATGAGGAAAAATGGGACAAAGTTTTTGTGTCCATGCTGGATATCAGCGGCCGTAAAAAGTTAGAAGTACAACTGCAAGGTTTTCTGGCTGAGATGGTGCGCCAATCACGTACCGATTCGCTGACGGGTTTGCTCAACCGGCGGGCGATGCTCGAATATGCTGGAGCGGAATTGAACCGTATTCAACGCAATGGTGGATACTACAGTGTGATGTTGATCGATCTCGATTATTTAAAGGATGTTAACGACCAACATGGACATCAAGCTGGAAATG
>JBNKDB010000385.1:0-3064 GCA_050288045.1 Anaerolineales bacterium
CTTCAAGACCGAGCAAGGCGACCCACTGGAAGTCTTCACCACCCGCCCGGATACGTTGTGGGGCGCCACTTTCATGGTGCTGGCTCCCGAACACCCGCTGGTCGAAAAAGTGACCGTGGGCGAACACCGCGACGCAGTGGAAGAATACACCCACCAGGCCCTGCGCCAGTCCGACATCGAGCGTGAAGCAGCCGACAAGGAAAAGACCGGCGTGTTCACCGGCGGCTACGCCATCAACCCAGTCAACGACCAGAAGATTCCGATCTGGATCGCCGACTACGTCTTGATGACCTATGGTACCGGCGCGATCATGGCCGTGCCTGCCCACGACGAGCGCGACTTTGCTTTCGCCATCAAGTTTGGCCTGCCAATCATCCCCGTGATCGAGAACCCCGACCGGGTGACCAAATCGTTTGCGATGTCCGGCACAATGAAGTCCGGATTCAAAGCCGCTTTGGACGCGGCCGGTATCTCCTACGAAAAGCAGAACGGCGACGTATTGGTGACGATGTCCGGCGACCAGGCCGAACAATATATCGAGATCGCCAAAGCGCATCTCAAGTCCGGCTGCTGGAACGAAGTGGTCGGCACGCAGTGGGTCTTCAACTTCCCCGATGAAACCATCGCCTGGGACTCGCTGGCCGCCGAAGAAAAAATCCTGGCAAAGTGCAAGGCGCTGGAACCCGGCGTGCAGGACAAACACACCGTGATGGAAATGCTGTGGGGCGTAGACTTTTACCAGGATGTGCTCTACCACTCCGAACACGGCAAGATGATCAATTCCCAGGGCATGAGCGGCACACCTGGCGACGTTGCCATCGATAAGGTGATCGCCTTCCTAAAAGAAAAAGGCGCCGGTGAGAAAGCCGTCAACTACCGCCTGCGCGACTGGTTGATCTCTCGCCAGCGTTATTGGGGTGCACCGATCCCGATGGTGTACTGTGATGACTGCGGCGTGCAACCCGTGCCGGAAGACCAGCTCCCCGTGGAACTGCCCGACGATATCGAGTGGCGGCCGACCGGTGAAAGCCCACTCAAGTTCCATCCCACCTGGAAGAATACCACCTGCCCGAACTGCGGCGGCCCGGCCACGCGCGAGACCGACACCATGGACACCTTCATGTGCTCCTCGTGGTACCACCTGCGCTACCTCAGCCCAGACTATGCTGAAGGCCCCTTCGATCCGGCCGAATACAACTACTGGATGCCGGTCGACGTGTACACCGGCGGCATCGAGCACGCCACCATGCACCTGATCTACACGCGCTTCTTCCATAAGGCCCTGCGTGACATGGGCATTACCCGGGGGCCGGAACCGATGATCGTGCTGCGCAACCAGGGCATCGTGCTCGGCGAAGACTCCGAGAAGATGTCCAAAAGCCGCGGCAACGTTGTCGCCCCCGATGATCTAGTCGGCCAATATGGTGCCGATACCGTGCGCGCTTACCTGATGTTCTTCGCCCGTTGGGACCTGGGCGGCCCCTGGAACAGCCAGGGCATCGGTGGTTCGGCGCGCTGGCTGCGCCGCGCGTGGACGCTGTTCACCGAAGCGGTTGACGGCGAACCTACCGCCGACAAAAAGACGCTGCGCGATCTGCGCCGCAAGGTGCACCAGACCGTGCAAAGCGTGACCCGCGACTTCCAGGACTTCGAGTTCAACACGATCATCTCGGCCTTGATGGAATTGATGAACGAGATGTACAAAGCCTGGGAAGCCGGTGCACCCGGCAGCCCGGAATGGGACGAAGCCCTGGACATCTACCTCCGTCTAATGGCTCCCGTCACCCCACACGTTGCCGAAGAGCTGTGGGAACGCCTGGACAAGCCCTATTCCATCCATACCCAGGCCTGGCCGGAAGCGGATGAGGAAGCCGCCAAGGAAGACGAGATCACCCTGGTGGTGCAAATCAACGGCAAGCTGCGTGATCGCATCCAGGTACCCGCCGGGTTGAGCGATGAAGAAGCCGAACAAAAAGCCCTCGCCAGTGAAACCGTAAAGGAATTCATCGGTGACAAACCAATCCGCAAAGTGATCGTCATCCAGGGCAAGCTGGTCAACATCGTGATCTAGCCCTTACCAAATTAAACCAAAAGACACCGGGCACATGTCCGGTGTCTTTTTTATATGGGCTCTGTAGGGGCGTACTGCGTACGCCCTTTGTTGAGTGATAGTCTTCAAACCCCTTCCCTGACCGACGGCCACTATCGGGGATGGGGTTCTATCAATATCAACTAATCCTCAACCACCGCTGATAACTTCTGATACACTTCGGCGCTGAGTTCGTGGCGCAGGATCGTGCCACCATCGAATTGGTCCAATACGCGCATGGCTTCATCTACATATTGGAAATCAACCAAGGCCACGACCGCCGACGAACCCGGCTCCAATTGCGATCCGACATCTTTGAGAAAATCATCCTTCAAGCCCAGGTCGATGAATTTTCCGGCGGCGGCCCCGGCAACCGTACCCAGCACAGCCTTCTTGAGCATCTTACCGCGTAAGATGCCCAGCAATGCGCCTCCAGCCGCACCGACCATGGCAGCCTGTTTGGCGTTCAGGTCTTTGGTCTCGCGGAATTCGATCTTGCCTTTGCGGTCGCGCTCAATCACGGCAGCATTTTTCAAATCAACGATGGCCTGCTTGTCCATTTGCTTGAGGGTTTTCAAGACGCGTTCAGCTTCATCCTGTTTGGGGAAAGCGATCACGATCATTTCATGAGCCATTTTTCTACTCCTTATAGATTGATTTACCGATCAAGTTTCAATATACAATACGCAGAATTGCTACCAAAGTTTCGGCAACGAAAAGAAACTTGCACACGTTGATATCCCTCCAATAACGATATAAAAATCTACCAATCCTCATGTACAATTTTCAACAATATTTCTTGATCGTCATAGAAAAAATATGCATATGTTGTCGGCCCTCTAGTAACTGCATAAACATCTAACATTCCATCGGAAGTTAGGTCCGAGTTATTATGATATTTCCCTAAAGCAGCCATCACTTGCTCCCGGGTTGTCTTACCAAGTGGGAATGCATCATTTAGCAAACTTTCGTAAC
>JBNKDB010000386.1:0-6679 GCA_050288045.1 Anaerolineales bacterium
GCGGCAAGCCGTCCAGGGTATTGCTGAATTGATCACCGAACCCGGCGTCATCAATGTCGACTTCGCCCACATCCGCCAGATGATGCGTCTGGGCGGAGGAGCCTTGATGGCAATTGGACAGGCCGAAGGAGAAGACAAGGCCCGCAAGGCCGTCGACCAGGCCCTCAATCACCCCCTGCTGGAAAGCATCTCCTTGCGCGATGCCGCCGGCGTGATCGCCAATTTCTCCGGCAGCGAAGACCTCTCCCTATTCGAAGTCGGCACAGCCCTGAATTACGTGCAGGAAATGGCCGGTGACCAGGTGGATGTGGTACTCGGTGTCACCAATGACGAACGGCTGTGTGACCGCACCCAGGTCATCCTGATCGTGACCGGGTTGGGCGCTCCCAGCCTGGAAGAATTGCTCCCCGGCGCAGAACGCATCAACCTTGGGTTACAAGAAACCAAACCCATGCAGGTTCCCGAAGCAGAAGCCGAGCAACGACCTGGTCCACAAGAAACCAAGCCGGTCAAGCCGAACCCGATCCCTATCCCTACCCAACCCGAACCGGCTTATTCCACGGTCGCCAATGACCTGGATATGCCCGCCTTCATGCGCCGCCGTGACCGCTATGCCGAGCGCAGCCACACCCCGAGCTTCCAATACCTGGAGCAAGATCGATGAACCGTAATACGATCAAAAAGATCGCCAGGGATATTTATCGCCAGTTCCCGGAAGTCGAGGGATCGGAGCCACGCGTAACCCCGAAGGCCCAGGCCAAAAGCCTGGCAGGCGACGCCACTTATCTGCTGACCTTTACCGGCTCGGGCGAAAACCCGGCTGGTAAAACTATCTCACGCACGGTGCGAGTAACCGCAAACGCCAATGGAAAAATCCTTAAAGTATCTACCTCTCGATAATCACACGCAAAGGAATGTCAGTATGACTGTTACCAAACAATTCCTTAACTGGCTTGAAATCAATTTCTGGAACATCACCATTCCGATCATGGATGAGTTCTCGTTGATTGGTAAGCTGATGCGCAAAGCAATCTGGCTCAAAGAAAAATACGACCGCATCCCCAAGACCTACAAAGCAATTTCGTGGGCCGCGAGCGGGTGGGTTTTAGGGCTGCTGGGTGGACTACTGATTTTCACCCTGCTGCCTTGATTATAGGGAACGAAAGGATACTCCGATGCACAGCTTTCGCACCATCACGTTCGGCGTGCTGCTTAGCATCCTCTTAGCCGTTTCATCATTACCAATACCAGCACTTGCGAATGAAACCACGAACCACAACTCTGAGCTGCATTTCGGTGCCCGTCTGAACCTACCCAGTGATTACACGGCACTGGCCCTCCAGACGGCTACCGAAATCGATCTCGATTGGATTGCCGTAGATTTCGATTGGGAAGCATTCTGGCCCGGAAAAAACCAAGGCATCAAATACCAGTTCATCGATCCGATCATGCAGAATGCAGCCAATAACGACATCGCCGTCCTGATCAGTATTACCAATGCCCCCGATTGGGCGATGACCGAAACCGGCCCTGACCCCGAATTGACCGCTGAGTTGGTAACGATCCTGACCAATCGCTACGGTCACCAGGCGCTATCCGCCATTGAGTTATTTCCCGGTGCTAATACCGTTTCCGGCTGGGGCGTTTCGCCCAACCCCGGAGCATATCTTGCGCTGCTCAAGTGCTCGCAGGCGAGCATGCGGGACGCCAACACCCAACTCACCCTGGTTGCCGGAGGCTTCATGCCAATATCCGCCAAGGAACCGCACGATTGGGATGACCTTGCTTTCCTGGAAGCGCTGTACGAGAACAATGCCATGAGCATGCTGCCGGTCATCAGCCTGCGCCTGACCAACATTACCCATTCAGCCAATGCAGTTTCCGGCGAATATGATGCTCCCGTACTGCGACATTACGAAGACATTCGCAACCTGATGCTCAAATACGAACATCAGACCGGCAAGATCTGGATCACCGGGTTCTCCTGGCCCGACGACCAGCCCAACGATCAGCAGGCCGAGTGGTTGGCCCAGGCTTACGATTACATGAGTGCCCAACTCTACATCGAGGTCTGCATCTTCAACAGCCTCAATGCTGGCTCGTCCGCATTCCTGGTCAACGCCGACGGCGCCCTCCATCCCGCGGCCGAGATCATCCGGGAACGCATCCGCCAACAATACATTTACACTACCCGCAGCCCCAAGAATGCTGAAATTCAATCACTGGCCTCAGTGCGGAAAGAAAACAGACAATGAAAACCATCAAAACTTACATCAACCCCTTCCTGTTCGTTGCCTTCCTGGTTATCGGTTTGGTCACCGCCTTCACCTTCAACCATAAAGTCAGCGCGGCACAATCGACTTTAGTGACAGAGGATACCGCTGCGACACCCATCTCTGGCCAGAAGAACAATCTACTTGTCGTCGTCAATAAGGTCGATACACAACAAGCGATCCTGGAAGGGGTCTGGTTGGTGATCGAAGATCCCTCCACCTATGACTTTTCCTTCATCGCCCTCTACCCGACCAACAATGACGCCGGCAATAGCAATATCTACGTCAACCCCAAAGACATTGTCGCCCTTACCACCTTGAATTTCGTAACCGCACAAGACATCTGGTGGGAGCATGTCTTCATCGTCGATGAAGCCGCCCTCAACCAGCTTCTAGAACTGACCGGTGGCTTCACACACGAAGGCGGGAACATTACCAATATTGCTGACATGCATGTCATCCCACTGGCATTGCAGCCCCCAGCGCAGTCTTTCCAGACCCAAAGTACGGTATTGAATGGCATTTGTTCCGGGCTGACCAATCCCAATGCCTTGAGTTTCATCGAGAAAACGTATCCCCTGCATCTCTTCACAGATGCACGCCGGGCGGAATTGATCGGATACTGGCAGCGCATCGTTGCTGGTGGGCCTGAAATCCAATGCCGCTTTTTCGGGCCACAGTAATTATCTCCTTGTCCCACCTCCTCCTCTCTCGAACGGCCAGCGCATGCTGGCCGTTTGATTCCCCGGCAGGTATAATACGGCACACCCAGTAAGGAGGTTATTCATATGCCCATGCTTTCGACCTTGCGTTTGCAACTGCGCTCCCTTTCCAGAGCGCAGATCTTGCAATATCTTGACCAACCCGAGGAATTAGAATCCGAACTGGGCATCACGCTTTCACGCCCCATCCTAACCGAAACCACGCAGCGTGCCATCCACATGAAAGCAGAGAAAATGGCCGCCGCTCCCGAACAAGATCACGCCTGGTATACCTATTGGCTGATCGTTCTCACTGAGCAAGCACATGGGGTCGGATTGGTAGGTTACAAGGGATTAACTGCCGGGCAGGAGGAAGTCGAGATCGGTTACGTGATCGAACCCGGACACCGCAATCAGGGCTATATGACCGAAGCAGTGCAGGCGCTGGTAGATTGGGCACTTGCCGACCCGCGCTGCCGGGCCGTGTTTGCGCCGGTGTTAAAGACCAATCCACCTTCCAGCCGGGTGTTAGAAAAAGCAGGGTTCTGGGTTGAGCGGGAAACCGAAGAAAAGATCTATTGGCGCATTGAGAAAGATAACGCGCGCTAGTGCACTAAAAAGAGCGGGTTTCAAACCCGCCCTTAATATAAAGCACAGTGCCAACAGAACTTTAGCTACAAATCCGCCGCGGCAGCCTCATCCACAAACCAGTACAAATTCCCGTCTGTGGGAGCAATGATCTGGGCGGGCAAAACATCGGGTTGCTCCGGGCCTTCAAGCACTTCCTTGAGCCGGGCCGCCTTACCTTCCCCTTCAACCAGGAAAGCCACGTTGGCAGCTGCATTAAGCACGACCGGAGTCAGCGTGATCCGTCTGGTATCCAGCTTTTCTACAAAATGCGCGATTACCCAGCGCTCAGTTTCATGGATTGCAGCAGTACCAGGGAACAAAGAAGCCGTATGGCCGTCATCTCCCATCCCCAATAGAACCAGGTCCAACCGGGGTGGCTTTCCTGCTGCGGCGTTTTCCGCGAAGAAATCGTGCAGCACCCGGTTGTAATCCATTTCAGCCAGTTCAGCATCCAATTCGCCCTTCATGCGATGGATGTTGATTTCCGGGATATTACCTTTGCCCAACCAAAGATTTTCGGCCATCCAATAATTACTATTGGGATTATTGGGTGGCACGCTGCGCTCATCCCCCCAGAACACATGCACCTTCGACCAATCTACTGCCTCGGCGTACCGTTCATCTGCCAGTAATTCGTATACACTGCGCGGGGTGGTTCCCCCCGAGAGGGCCACCGTAAATACATCGCGCGCTTCGATCGCTTCATTGGCAATTTCGATAAATAAATCTACAACAGCTTGTGCCAATGCCTCGGTATCGGGATAACGTTTAATCACAGGGGTCTTCTTCGTCATGACATCCACAACCTCTCCGCCAGACGTGACTATGTCTGGATAATAATGTATTTGCTTCTTCGGGTCCCCATACCCCACAAGGATAAGTAATCAGCGTTGGGCCGCTGGGGTTTTCCCAGTCCTTGATGACCGGATCGATCAACTTCCAGGCCAGTTCGATCTCATCACTGCGCGAGAACAGCGATGCATCTCCCTGCAATGCGTCCAGCAACAGACGTTCGTAAGCATCCGGCAACGGCTGCCCCTGGAAAGATTGGTCGTAATGGAATTCCATATCGACCGAGCGCGTGCGCTGGTTGGTACCTGGCACTTTGGTCTCGAACTTCAGGTGAATACCCTCGTCCGGCTGGATGCAGATCGAAAGCGTATTCGAGGAAAACTCGTCCGGGTCCTCGATATCGAACATTACGTGCGGCGGGCTAAGAAATTCGATCACGATCTCACTGGTCTTACGAGCCATCGCCTTGCCCGAACGCAGGTAGAAAGGCACACCTTGCCAGCGCCAATTGTCGATGTACATCTTTACTATCGCAAAGGTCGGCGTGCGGGAACCGGGTGCGACGCCTTCAGTCTGCAGGTAACCGTCGTACTGGCCCAGGATCGTATCGGCCATGTCGATCTTACGGGTTGCACTCAACACTTTGACCTTCTCGTTACGCAAGGCAGTAGCGTTGAAGCTCGCCGGGGGTTCCATAGCAACCAGCGTGAACAATTGTAACAAATGGTTCTGGAACATGTCGCGCAACACACCGGCCTCATCGTAATAATCTGCCCGGTGGCCGACCTCGACACTTTCAGCCACGGTGATCTGCACGTTGCTAACGTAACGCCGATTCCAGACCGGCTCGAAGATCGTATTGGCAAAGCGGAAGAACAAGATATTCTGGGCAGTGTCCTTCCCCAAATAGTGGTCGATACGGTAAACCTGGTCTTCCTCAAAGACCGAGTGTACGACCTTGTTGAGTTCCTGCGCTGATGCCAGATCACTACCAAAAGGCTTTTCGATCACGATATTACGATAGCCATGTTCCGCTTTTGCAATCCCGGCTTCCCCCAGATTACAAACCGCACTTTCATACAGGCTGGGTGCGGTTGCCAGGTAGTAAAGCCGGTTGGTCGGCCCAGCTTCCATCTTGCATAGATAAGCATCCAATGCTTTGATCTCTTCCAGGTCCTTCAAGCTGCCTGGAAAATAATGGATGTTCGGCGCAAATTCAGCCCACACTTTGGCATCAAAAGAATCGTTGCTGAACTCTTTGACGCCATCCTCCATGCGTTTACGAAAATCTTCATCACTGAACTTCGTGCGCGATATCCCTACCACGGTGAATTGCTTCGGCAGCCGTCCCTTGCGATAAGAATTATATAATGCCGGCACCAATTTTCTATGGGTCAGATCACCTGATGCGCCAAAGATTACCAGGGTGGTAGGCAATGATAAATCCACTTCCATGAAACACTCCTCTATCTACCCTCATTAACGGCAGAACAAATCCACATGCTACGTCCCGCTTGATGATAATTTAAACCCTATTTTAACGGAAAAACCGGCACCTGACCGTTTTTCTTAAGGAAACCATAAACTGTAACAAAAAGCTATCGTAACACAATTTAGGAAGTATTAATTTCTCCGCTCAGAAATTCTGCGATAATACTGTTGGGATCGACATATTCAATTACGAAACACTTCTGCAAAGGTGACAAAAATGAAGAACCCGAAAGCAACTCGAATCGGACTGGCGGTTTTATGGCTCTTGCTGTCCGGTTGTGGACAAGCCACGCCATTTGTGTCAATATCCCCCACGCTCACCCCAACAACTTCGCATCCCACAGCCACAATTACAATCCCCGTGCCCAGCCCTACTACTCCTTCCCAGACCTGCAAAAAGATCGCCTTTAGCATGTCCGGCTCCGGGCAAGACACGGCCCTTTATACTGTCTGCCCCGACGGCAGCAATTTGACTCGCCTCACTGACCAACCCGGCTCCGAGATCGACGCGGCCTGGTCGCCGGATGGCGAACAACTTGCCTTTGCCTCAGACCGCAGTGGTGCCTTCCAGGTTTACGTGATGGATGCAGACGGTGAAAATCAAACTCAATTGACCACAGACTACCAAAACAATCAACCCATTTGGCTGCCCAAAGGGAAACAAATTGCCGTCCGTACCACCGACGGCGAAGGCTTGTGGTGGTGGCGGATCATAGATCTTCAAACCGGAGCACTTTCCAACTTTTCAGAACCTTCTTACGATCATTTCTTTCCGACACCTGCCTGGTCACC
>JBNKDB010000387.1:0-4263 GCA_050288045.1 Anaerolineales bacterium
GTTATCGCAATTCTCTGAACACTCAAGCAAGAGGTTGATCAATAGCCGGGTGGCAAGTCGGCCCATTTCTTCGAAGGGAGTGCGAATAGTGGTCAGTGGGGGATTCACCCAGCTTGCCATCGGGATGTCGTCATGGCCAACAATTGCCAGATCGTCGGGAACTTGTTTGCCCAAGGCGATGCAGGCTTGGAGCGCGCCGATGGCGACCATGTCGTTGAAGCAAAGCAGGGCGGTAAGGTCAGGGTTGGCTTCGAGTAGTTGCAGCGCCGATTGGTGGCCGCCTTCTACGGTAGGGGAGCAAGCAATCAAGAGATTGGGATCGAGCTCTATTCCGGCTTCGATGTGGGCCTGCCTGAAACCTTCCAGGCGCTTTTTCGAGCCGTAGGAGCCTTTAGGGCCGGTAAGGAACCCTATAGATGAATGACCTGCAGCGATCAAATGACGGGTCGCCAGATACCCGCCTTTGCGGTCGTCGTTGAGCACAAAGCCTATTTCTGAAGCTTCGGCATCGAGTAGCCGGTTGATGAGGACAGCATTGGGATATCGTTTGAGGAGTGGAAGCAGCACTTCGGTGGATTGGCGTGGGGAACCAACCAGGACACCATCGACGCGTTTTTCCTCCAATACTTTCAGCAAATCAAGTTCGCGCTCGGGGTTTTCCTCTGTGTCACATAGGAGCACGCTGAAGCCTTCTGCGTGGGCAATTTCGGCAACGCCATGGGCAATACCGGAAAAATAGGGATTGGCGATATCGGGAACGACCAGACCGATCGTGCCGGTACGTTGGGTGACCAGGCTGCGGGCGATACTGCTGGGGCGGTAGCCGAGTTCTGCGATGATTTCCTGGATTTGCTGGCGCGTTTCCTGGCTGACACCGTCTTTATTATTGACGACGCGCGAAACAGTCATCATCGAAACCCCAGCTGTGCGGGCTACATCAGCGATGGTGATACGCTTAGGCATTTGGGAAAATTACTCCTCAGGATAGCGTTAACGTTAGCGCTAACGCAAATATACATGATGTCTTTGGCGATGTCAAGCAAAGAAAGCAGCGAGGTTGGAATTGTATGGAAGATGGGGGCAAGATGTGGCTCTTTTGGTGGGTGGTGGCTAACTGGCGTATAAAAAGCCGGAGGTCCGCATAATCTGCTTGCGCGTTAAAAGAGTAGCGCGCATATAGATTCATCGAGTGCTTTTTTGCTAGAGATTAGAGATTAGCGCAATTTACACAAAAAAGATTGGGGCAGTGAATACGTAATTCTCAAATCTGCCGGTAGGTCGATCAGTCATGTAGATGGTTGCGAAATTGCCTGGTTCGAAATCGCGCTCCAGTAAATGCGCCATCACAATGCTGTTGATGGTCGGAATTTCAAGGCCAAAATGCTCACGTCCGGCCAGAGCGGCCTGTGTTTCGGCGTGTGCCAGAACTGTCGGGAAATCTGTCGCATCCAATAGGGCAAAGGGGCCACTGAGTTCTCCGGTATAGCCATAGCCGACCAGTTTTTGATCGCGATAATAGAGGAAACCCTGACGGTCTGCGGCCAGCCAGTTATGCTCGAGATCGCGGCGATGGCCGATGATGGCTTTGTCGATTTCTCCAAGAGCGGCAAGTATTTCTGGGCTGGCCGAATTTGCGACGATTTCCAGGTCAGTGTCGTAAGTCACTTGCTGCGGCTCGCGCCCAAAATAGTAAATGGCAAAGCGAGGATAAACGCCGTTCTTCAGATAGAGCTTTTGGGCGCGCCAATCCGGGGTGGCGATGATCGAGCGGTGATCGGCCTCGAGGTTAGTGAAGGCATGTTCGATCAGCTCGCGTCCAAAGCCTAATGATTGTGCTTCGGGTAAGATCATCAATTCGGTCAATTCGAGCGTGCCCTCGCGTAGAATGGAACGCGAATACCCCAAGACGCGGTTGTCACGTTCGGCTACCCAGAACTCGGTGGCATTCCCGGCAAGATGTTCGAACAGTGACTTGCGTTGCTGCCACATCCTTTCCAGGTTTTCAGGGTCGGCGATCCTGGGCGGATCAGAAGATCCCATGCGTCTCATCAGGTCGGCAACTGCGGATTCGAAGATCAGGAAAGTTTGATAGGAATCGGCAGGTGCGCCGCGGCGGATGATGATCTCGTCTGCCATACTAATCTCCTCATAGTTGAAGTCAGTCTATTTTACTCGATAGCCTATCACTCAGTGATTTGAAAGCGATTTTGCCAGACGCTACAGGCACCGTACAGACCGGTATGGGGGCCTAGTGATGCAGGAATTATTTTTACTTTTTCGGCGGGAACCAAACCACAGGCACCGGCGATGGTTTGTTGGATCGTATCCCAGAAGAGGTTCTGGCTGCGCATCAATCCGCCACCCAGGGCGATCACTTCAGGGGTGAAGATGGTGACCATATTAGCCAGGCCAATTCCGAGGTAATACCCCTCGCGTGCGATGGCCTTCTGTGCAAAGGCGTCGTGGCGTTCGCAGATCTTTTGGGCGGTGATCGGCATTGACCCATGCTGGGCTGGTGGGGTATTTTCAATGAACCACTCTGCCATCGCCGGGCCGCTTGCCAAGCTTTCCCAGCAGCCATGAGCGCCACATGAGCAGAGCGGACCGGATGGATCGATAATATGATGGCCGATCTCAGGGTGGAAACCATCCAGGCCGCGGTAAACCTTGCCATCAACAATCAGGCCTGCGCCGATGCCGGTGCTGACAGTAACGTATAAGAAGGTGCGCGTACCCTGGCCTGCGCCCCAGGTGTATTCTCCGAGGGCAGCCGCGTCGGCATCATTCTCCAGTGCGACCGGTACGCCAAAGTGTTCGGAGAGATCAGCGACAATCTCTGCGCCTTCCCAGCGTGGCAGGAAGTCTACTTGCAGTAATTTCCCGGCAAAAGGATCGACCGGGCCGGTGCAGCCAATGCCGATGCCTTCCAGTTCACCCCCGATTTGTTTTTGGAGCTGTGCTAATAAGCCACTGATTTCGTGGACTGCTTCGCGCCAATCGCGTTCTGGCTGGGTGGGGCACGCGACTTGGGCAATGAGTTTGCCGTTTTGCTCGAAAAGACCAACCGCGATTTTGGTGCCGCCGATGTCAATTGCGCCGATCATGATTTGTATCCTTGGTGTAATAAGTGTTCCCATTATAAATGAAGGTGAAACCTGTTGTGATTTTTTGGTGGGGATTTCGGCTTTTTGCTGATTTCGAGTAAAATGGACGAGCAGATTACAAAGCTATTTTCATGGAACCCAAGGAGGTTTTTGGTGAACGAATCGGTTGTCTTGTTGCCCTATCCGCAGGAGTTGACCTGGACGGATGGTTGGTATGACTTGAAGGGTGGACACGATTTGGAAGGTTTGGCAGTGACGCGCAGCTTGGATGCTGCGGTTGCCCATGAGCAAGGCTATGAATTGACGATCACAGCGGATGAGATCAAGGTTCGGGCAAAAACGGAGGCGGGATTGTTCTATGCCGACCAGACGCTCAAGCAATTGTTGGCACAATTCCCCGAGCAATTGCCCACACTGTTATGCAAAGATTGGCCGGATTTTGAAGAACGCGGCGTGATGCTGGATATCAGCCGGGACAAGGTTCCAACAATGGATACATTGTATGCCTTGATCGATATGCTGGCGAGTTGGAAGGTCAACCAGTTCCAGTTGTATACGGAGCATACGTTTGCATATAGAAATCACAAAATTGTCTGGGGGAAGGCATCGCCGGTTACGGCAGAGGAGATCCAGGCGCTGGACGCGTTCTGCCAGGAACGTCATATTGAATTAGTGCCCAATCAGAATTCATTTGGGCATATGCGGCGCTGGTTGATCCACGAGCCTTACCGGCATCTCTCTGAGTGCCCGGATGGCTGTGATACGGTGTGGGGCTATTTTGATGAACCGTTTAGCTTGTGCCCGACTGAGCCGGGCAGCCTGGAATTGCTACAAGAATTGTTCGATGAACTGCTTCCGAACTTCAGTAGCGATCAGTTCAATATTGGTTGTGATGAAACCGTCGATTTGGGTAACGGGCGCAGCAAAACCCTGGTCGAAGAAAAAGGCGTTGGCCAGGTTTACCTCGAATTTCTGTTGAAAATCTACGAAGAGGTCAAAGCGCGCGGCAAGGTGATGCAATTCTGGGGCGACATTATCATGCATCATCCCGAACTGGTGGCGGATTTACCCAAAGACGCGCTTGCTTTGGAATGGGGCTACGAAGCCGACCATCCCTTTGATGACCATGGAGAAAAATTTGCCAGCTCGGGTATTCCTT
>JBNKDB010000388.1:0-1615 GCA_050288045.1 Anaerolineales bacterium
ACCGGCGATAATTATCTGGGGGACAACGTGCAAACTTATCCGGGGGCTGACGGGGAAAGCCTGAAGATCTATCATCGCGGCTTTGTGAATGCTAACGCTGCCCTGGAATGGGCCTACACTAATGTTCCGCAGCCCGATTCGGTTTTCGTGACCGGGTGCAGCGCTGGTTCGGTCGGGTCGATCTTCCATGTGCCCTATATCATCGAGCATTACCCGAATACCCCGGTGACACAATTGGGCGAATCCCTGGCATTCATCTCTGGCCGCTCGCAAGACTTGCAGACCCCATACCGCGGATATGATAACTTCCCGGATTGGATTCCGGCTGTGCAGGCAATTCCCGTTGGTGGTTTTGAAATGGCCGATTTTTACATCGGCGTGGCTGACTACTATCCCACCTACACCTTCGCGCAGTTCAACAGCGTTTCCGACCGCGTCCAGCAGCGTTATTACGAAGCCTGGGGCGGCCAGCCGGGGCAATTTAGGGTGGATTTACTGGCTTATCTGGCAGAGATCCGGGCCGGAGCGCCCAATTTTCGCACCTATACCGCGGCAGGAGATCTGCATTGTATCTTGCCCGATGATTCCTTCTACCGGCTTGAGACCGGCGGCGTGCGTCTCGTCGATTGGGTGCGTGACCTGGCCGCAGGAGGCGACGTAGAGAATGTGGCCTGTATGGATTGTTAAAAAGATACTTCCTCTCAGCGAGGAAGTATCTTTTTTGCTGGTGGACTACTCGGCGATGGGGATGTGTAGATCCAGGGTGATTTCCTCTTCCGGCACGATCCCGGGCGTTAGGCTTTGTTCCACCCATTGATGGCTCGCACAACGGTGTGAGCTGCTTTCGCGCCAGGAAACCAGCTTGCCCCATCCGGGGCCAATGTTCTCTACCCCGACCACGCGGGTCACGCCGTACAACCCACCTTCGAATTGTTTGACGGTCAGGCCTGCTTCGACTTCCATGCCATCCTCAATATCGATCCAGACCTCGTAGCCGTAGTTCGGGCTGCCCGGCGACGGGTCGGGGTTGTTGAAGCCGAAGACGCGGTTCTTCAGTGGATCATCCAGCAAGCCCTTGGGCTCGGCCCATTCGCGCAACTTCTGGAAGGCGATGTTTTCTGGCTCTTCCCCGAAGCCGTGGAAGGAGACTACCCGCATCGGCTCCAGCTTGACGATTTTTACTTCCAATTCACTCATGATTTTTTCCTCCGAAAAATTTTTTCCTTGTGCACACAGGTTTGCTCATAGCATACCCGATGATACCTGACATCTGCTGTCATGTATTTCGAGTAAAATAGGATCGAGTCAGTGAAAGAGGAAAAAATGCGCGCAGACCGTTTATTGTCAATACTGATGCTCTTACAGGCCCGGCGGCAGATGACCGCCCAGGAACTGGCCGCCGAACTTGAAGTATCCGAGCGCACGATCTACCGCGACGTGATCGCGCTGAGTACGGCGGGCGTGCCGGTCTATACCGAGAAGGGACCGGGTGGCGGCATTGCGCTGATCGACAGCTACCGCACCAACCTGACCGGCCTGACCAAGGACGAGGTGCGCGCCCTGTTCATGCTGAGTGTGCCCGATGCGTTGGACGAATTGGGCCTCAGCCAGGAAC
>JBNKDB010000389.1:0-2100 GCA_050288045.1 Anaerolineales bacterium
TTCGAGTTATTTGATCCCGGGGGGATTAACCCCCTGATTAACCCTTACGTGGTATGACTTCGCGCGCCTTGCCTGCTATTCTATAAGTGTCAAATGTTGGATAAGTGGTCAAGGAGAGTACGATGCATCTAAAACTGAAAAGCACAAGCTCAGTGTCCCCAGCGCTGTTTATTGGAATTATTCTTGTGGCCGTAGCGCTTTTGCTGCTGACCGGCTGCGCTGCTGGCCCTACGGCTGATGAACTGGCCGCGGTCGACTATACCCCGGTGAGTGGGAACGAGTGGGAAGTATCCACACCGGAAGCGCAAGATCTGGACCCGGAACTGGTAACCGAGTTGTATTACAATGCCGCTCAACTGGAAACGATTTACAGCCTGCTGGTTTTCAAGAACGGCTATCTGGTGGCGGAAGATTACTTCAATATAGGTTCTCCCGGGCTTCAGGTCAACATCCACTCCGCCACCAAGAGTTTTACCTCGGCGTTGGTCGGCATTGCCCTCGAGGAAGGCTGTCTTAACAGCGTAGATCAGAAGATGATGGAATTCTTCCCGGAATACCAGGATGAGATCACCGATCCGCGCAAGAATGAGATCACCATCCAGCAGCTCTTGCAGATGCGCGCCGGGTACCCCTGGGAGGAATCCTCTCCTGAGACGTTTGAACTGCTCGCTACCGGTTTCCACACTAAAGATTTCGTCCAGGTGCCGCTTGTGCGCGACCCCGGCACCGACTCCGATTACAGCAACCTGAGCTCTCATATCATCGGCATGATCGTGGCGCGTGCCTGCGGCACTGACCTCGAGTCATTTGCCCAGGAGCACCTCTTTGACCCGCTCGAGATCGAGCCAAAGTTCTGGCAGGGCGATTGGGATGGCAATATTCTGGGCTATTCAGACCTGTATCTGTCCTCCACCGATCTGGCCAAGTTCGGTCTGATGTACAGCAATGGTGGGGTCTACAATGGGCAGCAGATCGTCCCGGCTGATTGGGTAGACGAATCCCTGCAAATCTATTCGAAGAAGACCTGGAAGATCAAAGTCGGCCGCAACTGGGGTGACAACGGCTACGGCTACCAGTGGTGGTCGATCAAGGCCGGTGACTATCGCTACAACCTGGCTTGGGGCCACGGTGGGCAACAGATCGCCTTGGTGGAAGATCTCGACCTGGTGATTATCCTCCTGGCCGACCCGCTGCACCTGCAGTGGGGAGATGAACCGTGGAAACACGAAAAGGCCAACCTCAATCTGATTGCTGATTTCGTGGCCTCGCTGCCATAGGAAAGGAAAATTCGATGCAGAACGAAAATACTTACCCTCAACAATCCTTGTTGAAATCGACCGGATTACACATCCTGCCGGGCGCGTTGGTCACCCTGGGATTTATCTTATTCAAACCCTTGCTCGATGCGAGCGGCTATCCCCCCTTGTTTGCCTTCTTGCTGGCAGTTCTGTTCGTTGATCTTCCGGTGATGTGGGGCATCATGCTGTATGAAGGTTGGAAACAGAATGGTCGCTTGAGCCTGGATGGTGTTGTGCTTTTCCGTGACAAGCTGACGTGGAAAAGGTTCTTGCTGGTCTTTATCGCGGCCTTTGTCTTGGCCTATTTGATGATCGTATTGGCAACTCCGCTAACGAGCATTTTGACGACAAGTGTGTTTTCGGGGCTGCCCCAATGGATGTTCGTCGATGAGCAATCCCAGTATCAAGCCTATGCAAAGAATGTGCTGATCATGGTTTTTACATTCCAACTGGTCCTAACCGGTGTTGTCTTGCCCTGGACGGAGGAATTGTATTTTCGAGGCTACCTCCTGCCACGCATCACACGCTATGGCAAATTGACACCGCTCATCGGTGGATTGCTTTTCGGGCTGTATCATAGCTGGCAGTTGTTTGGCTTTTTCAGCGTTTTTCTGCTCGGTGTTGTGCTGGGCTATGTGGTCTGGAAGACACGCGATATTCGCTTGAGCAGCAGTTTGCACATCGCAGCCAATGCCTTTGTTCGCCTGGCGTTTTTGTTGGCCGCAATCTCCATGTAAGGTGTTGATCCCTTGCCGGGGAGGGATACGTTTACAATCATGACCGAATAAATCCGATAAGTAAA
>JBNKDB010000390.1:0-5691 GCA_050288045.1 Anaerolineales bacterium
GGAAGCACCAATATGATTGCCCGGGACGATGAGGAAATCCTGATCTCGCTAGTTGCCAGCATAGCACCGGAAATATTTCCCTTGGAGGATGCGCTTTTCAGCTTCTATGAATCGGCCGAAGCTGACTTCGATACCTTGGAAAGAGGCGCTCCCTATGAGGTTACGATTGATGGTGTCGCTGGCCTGGCGATCGATGTGATCGGCATCTATATGGGCGATAATGTGCTTGGCCGCATGGTTGTCGTCAATCCGTATGATACGGTATATTTCTTCGCTTTCAGCATTGCTACAACCTATGCAGAGGTCAACCATTGGGCAGTCGAGGGATCGACGACCTTTGATTACGTTTTGGACTCCATCGAGTTCTTACCGGTTGAATTGCTGGAAGGGACCTGCGAAATTTCCACCGACCAGACCTATGGTTACGACCAGACCAACCCAATTAAAGTGGGCATAAGTAATGATGTCGACCCGATGGATATTATTGCGGTGATGGATGGCGTGGTTCGCCAACGCGTTTATCTGGAAACGTTATTAGGCCCGGATGGGGAGGCGATCAGCTATGAACGGCAAGGCTCATTCGGTGGCGAGGATGCCATTTTGGATATCTACCATGTCACCTATCCTGGATTGAATGAACCGATTGTCTTGTATGTTGACATCTATCATTTCGAAAATCCCCAGGCCCCGGCTGGGTTCACTTGCGAACGGCCTTTCCCGCTGGAATAGTGAATTAACGGTATACAATATAATATTGGTTGATACTTTGCTTAGGAGAGAAGCATGCAACACATGACTGCAAAATACAAATATTTCCTCATCCTGATGATCCTGGGATGTGGATTGCTTTTGTCTGCTTGTGGTGAGGCAGCCCCGGAAACCGAAGCGCCCTCCATTTCTACGGACACGGAAGTGATCGAAGTTATGCCGGAAGAGACCGAAACGCCGGAACCCACCGAAGCGCCCTTACCTACAGAAACACCCTTGCCCTCGGCTACCGATACGCCCGCCGTCAGCCAAACCCAAGAACCAACTGCCACCCTCTTTGTTGCCAGCAAGGTGATGCGCGATTGTAATGCGTTGGGTGGGTATAGCTTTGAGATCCCCAAGACCAATTACCGGTTTAAAACAGAAGGCAGCTTGACCCAGGCGTATCGTATCGATGATTATGTGGCGGTCAGGGTGGAACGGAAAATGTATGAAGACCAGGATTCTCTGGCCGAAATCTTGGATTATGAATTAGGCATGATCGAAATCGACATGCGCGAATACACGCTCGGTGAGGTAATGGAACTTTTGCTGCCTGCCGGAGAGGCAGTGACGGTCGAATTTGCGGGCGTGTTGCTGGTGGATAATTCCATTGTTGGTCAATTGACGATCATCGCGTTGGAAGATGGTGGTTATCTTTATCTGATCGGCTTCGGTAAGTTCGATGGCCCCAACGATATCTGGGACGAGGAAGGCCAGCAAATGTATACCCACATCCTGGAATCACTTGAGGTCTATCCTCAAGACCCAGATGTAGATTATTGTCCCACTCCCGAAAGTCCCAATTAGGCATATGCCTGGGTATGCACCCAGGTATCGATGTCTGTTTCCCCGTATCTAAGACATGGTAGAGCGTTTCACCTGGCGTATGTGATCTGGGCCAGGTGAAACGCAGGTTATCAAACCGAACCACAACGTAACCAGGCCGGGCATCATCATGCGGCTCATTCCCGTGCTTACCCACCAACTGATGTCATGGGATTGATCGTAAGAGGTTACGTAGTAAAGGCCAAAAACTAACAGGATAAAAGCCAGCCCTGCCCCGATCCCATTGAATTTCCAGCTCGGGCGCGTGCCTTGCACAATAAGCCAATATACGAGAGCCAGGCTGCCCGTGTATCCCAACAACCCCCACTCGTTAATCTGAAATAGCTTGGTCAGGAAATATCCCAGCAGGTAACCGATGATCTGCAAATGTAGATTGCCCTGCAAATTCTGGCGCAGCGCCAGCCCTGTCAGATCCGCGCTTCTGGCTCCCTGGGGGTAGACGAGGTTCGATGATGGAATCCACAAAGCCAGGAATAGGATCAACGGGAGGACGACCAGGCCCCAATCGCGCATTGTGCGGAGATGGGTCGCTGCCAGGTAAAGCAACAGGAATATGACTGCCACCAACCCTTCTGGCCGCGTCCAGGCTGCCAGGGTGAGCATTGCCCCGGCGATAATTGCTTTTCGCCCGTTCTTTGCCTGTGGTCCCGTCAGCATATCGATCAGCAAGAGCGTTCCGAAGAGGTAATAGTAGGTCAGCGGCAGGTTTGCCAGGGCGTTTTCGCCATGCTGGAAGATAATGGGGATGGTGCCCAACGTTAGGGCGGCCAGACCAGCCACGGGCGCGGGTGCCCGCTTTTCCAGGTAGGCGTACACGCCGAGCAAGATTCCCAGATAGTATCCACCGAAAAGGAGTTTGGAAGCGGGGAGCATTTCTCCGAACAATGCTTTTAGAGTGGCGATCAGTAAGGGCACATTCAAGGGATATTGGGTTGTCAATGTCCCCCACTGTGCACCGGAAACCACCCCTTCTGCAGCAATGCCGTAGCCTTTTGCGCCCCATAGCACCAGTGCGTCAGTGCGGTGATAGCCTTTACCCACGCCAATCAGTGCAACGATACTTCCCAACAAGATAAGCAGAGAATACCAGACCAGTACAGACCAGCGCGGCTTGTTCCACTCGTTCACTTGAAGTGATTTGCGGAATGTTGGCGTGAGCCCAATCCAGAGTGCCGGGAGGAAAACCAGCAGCAAGGCAATTCCAATGCTCAGGTAAGCAACCGGCAGCCCGGTCAGGGTAAGCGCAAACAAGGCCAATGAGAACAATCCCAGCGCCAGGCCATAACCCAATGCAAACTTGAAGACAGCGGGAAGTTGGGGAAAGGCTGCATGCAGATATACAAAGCCAATCGCAGCCAGGAAAAATAAGCATAAGATTGGCCCAAGCGCGCTGCGGAATACAGCGAGTAGGGAAACATAGGGTTGCAGTGTTATACCGGTGGCGGATGCCATGCCTGCTGGAACGATGACCCCGGCGTGATCCCCTGGCGCGGCCAGCATCCTTTTTGCCGGGATGCCGGTTCCGGCGTCGATGACCGACTCCAAATCAGCAAACAGGATGTAAGTGTTCTCTTGCGCACCGTAGTGAATCAGACATTCCCGGAATTCAGTCGTGCAGTTCAGAACGGGGCGGGGCGCCAGAAAAAACTGCATGTGTACGGTGCTGCCCAAATTGCCAGGTGCTTCGGCGCGCGGCGGCAAGATCACGCGCCCGTCTGCTGGAATTTGGGCATTGAGGAAAATCACCAGGTCCGCGAATTTCTGGTTCTGACCGAAATTGGCGCTGCGCCACAACCCGTGTTGGCCGATGGTTTTATGGACTGCCGTCAGGTCTTGGAAGGCCGCAGGGACGATTTGCCAGACCTGGATAAGCACTGCCAGGGCCAGCGTGATGGTCAAGAGGAACGTTGTTCGTTTGGTTTGCATTGATATGGTTTCTATATTTTAAAGCGTTTGCGTAATATCCAAGCGAGGCCGATTATACTGTGAATCAATGGAGTTCCACCTTACTTTGCGCCGGTTCCAAATTATAATACGCATCTATGGCTCTCGTTTTATTATGCATGGTGTCTGGAAATCGAACATGACTGTGCCAACCAAAAGTAGCAAACTCAATGAAATCATGCCCCACATTCCCCTGATCCTCCTGGTGGTTGTGGGAATCGTGATTGGTATCTTATGGGGCAATGATTACGGCCAGAGTATCGATGAACAATCCAATTACGCCCACGCCGACGAGGTCAAGGGTTTCTATACTTCCTGGTATGACAAAGATGCCCACGGCTCTTTTGGGCCGAATCAAGTCCGGCGCTACTACGGGGCGGCTTACCTGCTGGTCGCTAACCTGGTTACCGAAACCATTCGGCCGCTGCTGCCCACCTGGGGAGAATATGATCTCTGGCACCTGGTCAACTTTTTTGCTTACTTGAGCAGTGTGGTGTTCCTATATCTGATCGCCCTACGGATAGTGCGCCCGTGGGCGGCGTTTACGGTGGGATTGCTTTACTGTACCCAACCACTTTTCTGGGGGCACGCCTTTATCAACCCTAAAGACGGCCCATTCATGGATGCTTTCATTGCTGCGGTGGCGGTGGGGATCATCATGGTAGATAAGATCCGGGCACAGCCACAAGGGGAAAGACCGGTTGTCTTGGGGCGCAGTGATTGGCAAGCTGCGTCTGCTGGTGGCCGTCGTTGGGTAAAAGCGCTGGTGATCGGGTTTGTGGTGTTGGTGGTCATTTGGGTGATCGGCGCGAAATTGTTGGTTCCCGGCGGGGTAACGATGATGTACCACAGCGCTCCGGCCAGCCTGCCGGGGAAATTGTTTGCGCGTTTTGCCGGGAGCGGTGAAGGTGTGCCCGTGGGGGCATATATTGATAAAGCCGTAACCCTGTTCAACCGTGCCTTTACGGCGCTCACCATGCTAAGCTTATTCGCTATGCTCCTCTTGAGCATGCGAGTTTTCCCCACAGCGGTCAAACGATGGTGGCGGACGAACCGCTGGGCGTTGTTGGCGGGAATATTCTTGGGATTGTGTATCTCGGTGCGCGTGCTTGGCCCGGCTGCCGGGGGATTGGTGGTACTTTATTTTCTGCTGCGCACCAGGCGGCGCCTTTGGTCGGTACTAGGGGCGTATTTTGCCGCCGCGGCGGCAGCTATGTATGCCACCTGGCCATATCTATGGGAACGCCCGGTAAGCCGCCTGTACGAAAGCTTATTGCAAATGTCAGCCTATCCCTGGAAGGGACGCGTGCTTTTCAACGGCGTGCAATATTATGTTGAGGATTTGCCGCGCAGTTACCTGCCTACGCTGCTATCCTTTCAACTCACGATACCGGCGCTGATCTTGTTTGGGTTGGGGGTTGGTTTGTTGGTGGTGCGCATGGTGAGAAAAGACGCTGAATGGCCGCGGCTGGTGATTGTGGCGGGTTGGTTTTTTATCCCCTTCACCCTGGCGGTCATTTTCCAGCCCAATATGTATGATAATTTCCGTCACTTCCTGTTCATCTTGCCACCCATTTTCCTGATCGCTGGACTAGGGGTCGATTTTCTGTACGAGCAGATCAAGCCTAAAGCGGCCTGGACTGCAATTGCCCTGCTGGTGGCCTTGCCCGGGATATTGGCGATTGGCCAACTGCATCCCTATGAATACGTGTATTACAATCGCTTGATAGGTGGCACTGAAGGCGCTTTCCGGCGCTTTGAAACGGATTACTGGTTGACTTCTTATCGCGCCGCGGCCGAATATCTCAATGAAAGTGCCCCACCTGATTCCAGGGTTGTGGTTTGGAATTACGACCGCATGGTGGAAACTTACATCCGCCCTGATATCCAGTTGGCTTCTCACCATACGGTAGATGACCAGGGCTGCGGTTACGATTATGCCGTCGTTTCTTCACGCAGTTTCAAGGATATTTACTTGTACCCTGATGCACCGATCATCGATACGATTGGGGATGGTGAGGCAGTCTATACAGTGGTCAAGCAGCTACCCCCGTGTAATTCGGAATCAACTGAATAGCAAACTGGCTTATTCTGCGCTCTGCGGGCGCACGGGAATGACGACGCGTACACCCGGCAGCAGGCTGGTCTTTT
>JBNKDB010000391.1:0-9109 GCA_050288045.1 Anaerolineales bacterium
GGGGAGAAGAAATCCTCGATCCCAGCATCACCCAACGCGTCCTGAAGGATGTCCAGGAAGCCGCCCGTGGGCCAGTAGACAACCCCTTCGCAGCGCTGAACAGCCAGGAAGTCCGTATCCTGGCAAATATCCCCAAAGGCAAGACCAACAAGGAAATCGCTGAGGTCGTTTGCCTCAGTGAAAAAACGGTGCGCAACTACGTCAGCTCGATCTTGTCCAAATTGAATTTAAAATCGCGTTCAGAGGCTGCGGCCTACGCCGTCAAACACAATGTGGAAGACTATTTACCAATGGAGTAAATGATAAAACGCTCAAAATGCATACAAAAGAAAACCAATTGGTTTTCTTTTTCGTTTAAAAACCCTTAACAATTTTAAGACAGAAAAACAAGCATTCCAACACCGCTAATGAAAAACGTCACCATCTTGGTCTGCACACCTGGCTCCAGAATAGCTTGGTGGGGATTTGCCGGGTTGTAATAAACAGTGACGAGAGGCCTGTTGGATAAGCATCAATGATGCTTAGAGCTTTTCTTTAAAAAAGCAAATATCCTAAGAGAGGGTAATCGCCGTTTACAAACAGTCTCATATGCAGCTTGACAAGCACACAGCTATCGGTTATGGTTAGATCTGTTTTACTAATCACCCAGCAGTCCTTGCCGCTGTTACCTTTGAGCACCGCTCGATTCCCCTGACATCCGCTTGACTTCTGAATACAAGGATTTTTTATGAACTTCAATCAGTTCAATCTGGATTCCCGTTTAAATACTGGAATCCAGCAGGCAGGTTACAAAACGCCTACCGCCATCCAGGTCGAGGCCATTCCCGTCGCCCTCCAGGGTTGCGACCTGATCGGCACAGCCCAAACAGGCACAGGCAAGACTGCAGCCTTCGTTCTCCCGATTTTACACAAATTACTTACTGGTCCAAAAAAGCAAACCCGGGCGCTTATCGTTACACCAACCCGCGAGCTAGCCGAGCAGATCCACCAAACCATAACTAGTCTTGGGAAAGGAACCCATATTCGTAGCGTTACCGTTTACGGCGGGGTTGGAGCAGCAGCCCAAATCGAAGCGCTACACCAGGGCGTCGAAATTATCGTCGCCTGTCCCGGGCGATTGCTGGATCATATCCAAAACAAACATACCCGGCTTGGAAAACTGGAAATATTGGTACTTGATGAAGCCGATCGCATGCTCGACATGGGTTTTTTACCCGCCATCAAGCGCATTATCAAACATATCCCCAAGCAGCGCCAGACCATGCTGTTTTCAGCTACGTTTCCGCAAGAGATCGAGAAGCTTGCAGCCCAGACTCTGCATAACCCCGAACGAGTGGCCATCGGTCTTGTCCGTCCTGCTCACACCGTAACACACACGCTTTACCCGGTGTCCCACCACCTGAAAAAGAAATTATTGCTCAAATTACTGACGCAGACGGATACCGATTCGGTCTTGATTTTCACCCGCACCAAACACCGCGCCCAGCGATTAGCAAAACAAATTGCTGGTCACGGGTACAAGGTCACTAGTTTACACGGTAATCGCACCCAAAATCAACGCACTTCGGCTTTAAAAGGATTCAAACAAGGCAAGACCCAGATCATGGTGGCTACAGACATCGCAGCGCGCGGCCTGGATATTGACAGCATTTCACATGTGATCAATTATGATATGCCGGATACAGCCGATGCCTATATCCACCGGATTGGGCGCACAGGCAGAGCCAAACGAACCGGAGAAGCGTTTACATTAACCACTCCAGACGATGACGATATGATCCGAAAAATAGAGCGGATCATGAAGCAATCACTCCCACGGCAAACACTGTCTGATTTTGATTACGATGCTCCTAAACCGGATTATTCACAGAACGGCCGGAAATCAAAGCCCCATAACACCCAAGAAGCAGTTTCTCGGTCAAAACATCGCCCTCGCTAACACCAACCCTTTACATAAAAACAGCCCCACGCTAAGCGTGGGGCTGCAATGCGTTCAGCAAAATCATTTGGGTTCAAAGGCAAAATTATCGACCAGGTATTGGTTTTCGATCTGCTTCAAAGTCAACGAATACGTCCCCTCGGTTCCATCAGTGAAAGTAACATCGCCTGCCATGTACGATACTGTCGCGGTAGACGCATCTTCCGTAACGGTGGCCGTCCAACTATCCAGTTGTAAAATGTCAGTGGGGAAATAAAAAGCCAGATCGGCAGCATCACCCAATTCTGCTTGCAATTCCGGTGTGCATAGGTCGAAGGCAACTCCGAAATCTTCACTCTTGATTGCTTGCAAGAATTGTTCGCCAGTGTCCTCTGGTTTAGCACTGCAGGCAGCCAGTAAACCACAAACGGTCAGAAGGATAAAAAACAGATACAGGTTCTTGGTTTTCATCGCATAACTCCGTACATAAACAGTGATTCGGATACTTCTATGTTATCGAAGATTGGCAAATCCCGCCTGTTTTTGGCTCGACCAAATTTATCTTTGCAATACAGCTCCAATCGCGGGGCAGGTCAATCCTCATCAAGCGAATACTTGAAAATCTGCATCAGATCCTCGAATTCGGCCATGCTGATCTCTTCTCGATAAAGCAAATGAATCAACCATTCCCTAAAACGATCGACCGTCAGTCCGTAAAACAGTCCCGCTTCAATATGTCCTTTGATCAGTTCAGCGTTATTTTCGATGCTCATTTACAATATTCCAATGAATCTTTCGCCTACAAATTCGCTTGATTTTATCACACCCCGGCTGCAAGCGATTTAAAATAGCCAACACAATTTATTCTCAGCGCTAATTCCTGCCCCACACCCCTGAAAGCCACTGCGGATAACTGTATGAATCTCGTAATTTCAAGTGCAATCGATCCTCCCCTGCAAAAACATGCATCCCAACCTTGCGAAGCAAATCATAAAGATCGACGCCTTGCCCATAGGCTTCCAGACCTAACGTCCACCAGGTTTCTCCCAGGTTTTCCACCTCAACGCGGGTCAATTCGAGATTGCAGCCACAGGCCGGAAAATCCTGAACGGGGATCGCAAGAACTGCATCATTTTCTTCAAGCGTAAATTTACATAACCAACGTTCTTTGATCACACCTAACCAGGATTCCGGCACAGCTTGCACATCAGATGTGTAGGTCTCGGCCACATCTAAACCAAAACTCCACTTATCCCAGCCTTCGATCACGCCGACAACACTCGGTCGAAAATCTATCACCCCAAATACCTGGATACACTGCTTGATTTCGATCCGCCCTTCGCGTGTCTTGATCCCTAAGGCAGGATTACCGGGCAGACGTAGATAATAATCCGTCCGAGCAGGCTGTATTTCAGGCTGGCGATCTCCAGCACGAAGCCAGGCCCGCACATGCCTGGGCACCGGCCCTTCACCAAACCAACGAGTCTCTACAGTAGGGAACATAGGTTTGCCTTCATTGACTTATCGCTCATAAACTTTTCGGTCAACCATCCATAACTGGCCTGTATCGCGTGCCAGGTTCCATACAGGATGATTGTCTCCAATTACCCAAACCCTTTGCATAGCAAAGGATACCACAAAAAAGAATTGGCCTCATCGCTAAAACGGGATCGATATTGACCTGCTCAAACGTTGGAAGATGATCTATCGCCTGTTATTCAACTATTTGGAAATGCCTTATGAAGATTTCTACCCCTTCAAGCAATTCAAATGGCTGCGAGCCAGCGGTGATCCCAAGTTAGAAAAAACCACCACCGTACACATTAAATCCATCCAACGCCATAAAAAGCAGATGCCACTGCGGCAGCAACGCATTTTTCGCCTGTTCCTTGGTAAAGAAATGCGGAATTTGGGTTACCTGTAACACCTTAGGAGCATTTTCTTTTTCTCTTGCACCTCTGCGCATATTCGAGTATTTGCCTATTGAAATCATCAGGGGAAATTCGTATAATGGTTTAAGCGAGTATGCAGCACTCGCCCCATAACCTATTCACGTACAACTAAATACTCGGAGGAAACAGCATGGTGCCAGAAAGTAAGATCATCCTGGATCAGACGATGTTTTTTGCGACCCTATCGCAGATTCAACGCGATAGAATCGCCGCGCTGGGTGAACTGATCGAATTACCAGGTGATGAATGGCTTTTCCAGCGCAACGACCCTGCCGGTCATTTCTACATTCTCCTGGATGGGAAAATGGCGTTGACAATGGCGTCCGGCAGCGGCGTTACCGACCACCTATACACCCTCCACAAGAGCGACGTATTGGGTTGGTCGGCACTGGTCAGTCCTTACATTTACACCATCGGCGCAAAAGCTATCGAGCCAACCCGCCTGATTGGCTTTAATGGCCAGGAACTCCTGGAACTGGCGAACGCTGATCATGAGATTGGTTTCGTGATCTACAGGAACCTATCCGAAGTAATCGGCGAACGCACCATCAACGCTCTGAGCGAACGCTGGAACCAACTCATCCAATACATTCTGGCCTGAGTTCAGCATCTTATTTTTAAATTCATCCCCTCTGTAAACGCGCCACCGGCACAGTTGATCCACCTCTCTACTCTTAAATACCCAACGGGTCCATCTTGTCGCGAGGTATATATCGGAGTTCTTCGGGCCAAGTCAACACAAACCCCAATTTATCCACTAACAATCCCTGGAATTCTAAAAGTATCTCAGAGGTATTCCTTACCTGATGTGGCATCAGTTTCTTTTCGATGCAGAATGCGGCCAATGCACCGGCTGCCTCACCGATGTTCCACTCAACCGGATGCAGTCGGTAACAACCGTTGGTAATATGAGTTGTGCCAATATTCTTCCCAGCAGGTAGTAAGTTCACCATCCGTACAGGGATCAAAGCGCCGAGCGGGATCTGGAACGGCCAATTTGTGATGTCGATATAATTGCGTCCCCCGGTACTTGGATGCAAATCAATGCGGTAGCTGCCAATCCCCACTGAGTCGGAAAACTTTTCCGCGCCGCGAAGATTGCCACGTTGCTGCACGCCGACATGTTCTTCTAGGATGGTAAATTCTGCCTGGATACGCCGCGATTCACGGATATAAGGATACATCGCCAGATCATCTGTACCCAGCATATCTCCCCGCAGTCTCAAGCCAGGATAACCATAGCCGCTATCGTGCCGAGGCGCTTCGGTCTGCATCCAATACATCAACGCCAAACTGAGTTGTCTTGCACCGCGTAAATGTTTACGTTTTTCTACTTCGGAAACACCGACCAATGGACCTAACCAGTAATCGATCTGCGGCCAGTTAACAATCACCACATCACTTTGGAAAGCCCCGGCAGTGTGGTGCTTGCGATAAAGTATCCGCCGGAAATGCCACATATCTTCTAGATGTCTATCATCGGTCGGTCCAGCGAACAATGGACGGCCCACAGTTTGCAAGTCAACTGGTTCAGGGTACTGCCAACTCAATTGAGGCGCAGGCCAAAAATCAGCTTGGTACCCACGCCAGAAATCGTAATCAGTGGGCTTCTCAATTACATGGGTTTCACCTGGTAAATAATCTATGGCAAAACACCAAGAAATCGCCTGCTGATCCAGCGGATTGGGAATGTCCGTCCTGGCGTGCATCTCCCCAGTTTGAGCATGGCTCTCAGCACCAATAACATGTTCCATTTCAGCGAGCGGCAGCAAGTCCCCTAACTCAGTAGCATCCAGAATATATTTCGCTTCAATCACAATTTCTTCATCTATCTGTGTGTTCTTTACAATTACACTTCTTATTCGGTCTCTTTCTACCTCCATAGTCACAGGAATCGTCCGATAAAAAATATACAAGGCCCCAGTAGCAAGATACGGAGCCAGGGTTGCATCGAGCACCGCCAAGGCAACTCTGGGTTCCATACACAATGGGCTGACACTCCCCTGTCCGGGGTTCAAGAAAGCATTATTGCGCGCCTCCTCTAGGAGAGGATAATAGCGTCGATAGTAATCGCGTACATTATCCCGAAAAGCGCGATAGCTGGCCGTGCATCCCGTCTGATAGCTGTCAATCCAAGGATTCTCATCTGGCGGCACGCCCTGGGCAGTGAGTTGTCCCCCAATCCAATCAGTTTCCTCGGTCAGGATGACTTTTTTACCCATCCGCAAAGCGGATAGCGCGGCTGCGTAGCCCCCTGTACCGCCGCCAATGATCAAGACATCAGTTATAAATTCTTGCATCATCCACTTCCACTAATCAACATCGGCTTCTTCATCTCGCTTTGAAGGTTGCGAATCTTGTTTTCGAGCCTCCAATTCAGCAACCAGTTGGACGTGTTTCTGGCGCGTGATCGGATAGAAGATCAGGAAGGGAATAGCTGCTACAAAAGCGATCACCGGCACCGGACCAAACCAGAACTTAATCCCAAACAACGCCCGAGTGGTCTGTTCGACATCGGGCACGTAGCCATACAATTTCAAGGCCCAGCCGGACATGGCAATTCCCAACGCGCCGGTCAGCTTGCCCATGAAGGCCCACATACCGTAATATACTCCCTCATGCCGTTCGCCGGTATCCCATTCGCCGTACTCGACCACATCCGGCAGCATACTCCACGGGAATACCCACTGCGCCGAAAAGCCCAGGCCCGCGCCAAAAGCCACCAGGTATATCAGCACGGTCGGTTCCGGCAGCAGGAAGAAGGTACCGATCACGGTTGCGCTGGCGATGAACAAGCCCAAGGCGTAAGCGGGACCTTTATTGATACGTTCGGATAATTTGCGGTAGGGAACCAGGAAAACGGCAATCGTCAGCATCATGACTAACAACACAAATGTTGTGGCATCTTCCATTTTCAAATAGTATTTCAAATAATAAGGCAGCAAGCTGGTCAGCAAGGTGAAGCTGATGCTGATGATGACCTGCGGTACCATCAAGAGAATGAAAGTGCGATTCTTGAGCGTTGCCAGGATCGCCTTGAAGGCCGGAATTTCAACTTTCTGCGCCAATGAGCGATCATCTTCTTTAACAAACAATCCGGTGACCAACGTGGTCACTCCCGCGATCAGGCCAAACACGGCGCCCATCCCACTAAAAGCGGCGCTCTCCCCCCACCCCATATTCATGAACATATCGGCAATCGCCAGCGTTGCCGCCGATCCAAATAAATAGCCGATCACGGTAAAGATCATGCGGATCGAGATCAACGAAGTGCGCTCATCGTAATCGTAAGTCAGCTCTGCCGAGAGCGCATAATACGGCACGGACACCACCGTATGCATAGTATCGAAGATCAGGAAGGTGAACAACACGGCCAGGAAGGCTTTAGTACCTGTCAACCCTTGTGGCAGAGAGAACAGCAGCCAGGTTGCCAGCGCCAACGGCAATGCTCCGAAGATCAGGTAAGGACGGCGACGTCCCCAGCGCGTTTTCGTACGGTCGGTCAGGTAACCAAATACCGGGTCGTTGATCGCATCCCAGGTGAGCTTGCCGACCAGCAGCGCCGTGGCAGCAACACCCGGGTCGATATGTGCAACGTCGGTCAGAAAAAACAGCAGGAAGAACTGGATCGATGCGGTCAGCATCGAAATTCCCCAATCGCCAATGCCGTAGAAGAACTTGGTCTTGCCGGATACTTTGTCGGTGGTCATGCTTGCTCCTTGTGCGTAAGATATTGATCGGCCAGGGACAGAAATTGGTCGCCGCGCACGACCTTCACGCGCTGCGTATCCAACGTCTGGACAAATTTATAAACATCGGTGACCGACGTGCGGTAGGCAAACAAGTGCACACCAATGAAATGCGGTGGCTCGGCCTTCGCCAGCATAGCGCGTACACCGGCCAGCACATCATCAGCACTTGCCGCGATCTTATCCAATGGCGGCCATAAGTTGGAAACAAAGGTAACGTTATTGTCGCGTTCAAGAACCGCGTCACCAAAATGCACATAACCGCCCAGGTATCCACGTATGCCCTCAGAATTTTGCAGCATCTGCATTACGGTCGTGTTAGCCGGGGCGCCATCATAAGAAGTGACCACATCAATGTCAGCCAGGCGGCAAATCCGCATACTCTCCTGCAAATATGCTGCCAGATTCCCCATTAGAGGCTGGATCGTGTATCCTGCTCCAGATGGCCCCGCGATCAAACAATCGTTCTCCGTGGCCGTGGCATAAAATTTACCCAGCAGGCCCGGAGCCAACTCAACCAACAAGGGCTGGGTTTCCCAGTTGAAAGCCACCTTACCACGCGCCGCTTCGTACCAATTGCCCAATTCGCCGGTATTCATCATCATCAATTGATCGCCATCCGAGAGCGTAAAGGTCAGGTAAATCTTATCGGATTCAAACTCGATCGGATCAGAATGCTGCTGCTTGAATTCATCCGGGGCAGGTACACGGCTGTGGAAAGAAAAATTACCGGCCAGGTGGCAAGGAACCAGGCGCAAGTTATTGGCCGAAAGATGCAGCATAAAAGCCAATTCATCATCGCGGCGTGTGTGCCAGCCGAAGATCGTCGGGAACGGCTCAGGCCGCACGCGCTTCTGAATGCGCGTCGCCAGCCGGGTTTCTGGAGAAGTCAGGTGCATCAACCAACATCCAAGCGCTTTGACCAGACCATCCAGGCGTGCCCCGAACAAAAAGTTACGCAGCTTACGCGGCCCGGCAAATAAGAGCAGCAATAATTGCTGGCCGAATTTGAACAGTTTATTATCCTGATAAGCGGCTAGACTATAAGTAAAGATACGATTTTGAATAACATAATCGAAGAATTCAGGGTGTTCCCAGCCCGGTTCCAGGCAAGCTACGTAGCCGGGTTGGCAGCGCTCAAAAAGATTATCCAAAGCCCAGCGATACACGGCGATGCGATCTCCCCATCGCCCGCGCAGGTCTTCTATTACCGGCAGCCCCAAGTCTTTTGCCAGCGTTTCTTGTGCGGGCGACAGGATGATCAAATTCCGCAAACCGCTCATCATCGCCGCCACTGAGATCGTATCCGGTAAAACAGCATCCCAGATCACCACCCCATTGAATGCTGACTTGTACTCCTGAATGATGGCTTTGTAATCCCCAGCTTCTTGGACATCGAATCCATACTGGGATTGGTAGTATTCCAGATTATGCAGATCCTGATTCCCAACCATCGCTCGATATTTGCCGAACCACAATTCATCACTGAT
>JBNKDB010000392.1:0-4218 GCA_050288045.1 Anaerolineales bacterium
CTGAAAACCCCTCGCGATACTTGAACCAACTGTGCAACATCGCCTGTTTGTTTCCCTGGTAGCTGACCAACCGGCGATCAAACTTATCCGTTTCCTCAAGCAGCGACATATAACGCCGCTCAAGTTCCTGGCGCGCAGTCTGAGGGCTGACGCCATCATGAGAAAACGATGTTCGCATCAATTCTTCAGGGTTGGACAACGTTTCTTCAAATTCCCAGGGTAACGATTGTTGTCGCACAAGATGTCCTATTCGTCTATTGATTGCGCTTCAAAAAAACGCACCATATCATCCAGGAACTGCTGGTGCAGCGCCGGATCATTGGCGATTTTGGTCAGGTTGTAAATGCTCGTTAACTCACCACGCGCAAGCATCAGTTCAGCTTCTTCAGCTACACGGTCTACCAATATAGTAGCAAGAAACGAGAGCATTGGTCGAGGTCGCCGGGTTTTCTCTGCGGCTTCGATGATTCGGCTAAACGCACGGGTAGCCGTTTTCCAGTGTTCATCTGATCCCGCAGGATCGGCTCCGCCTTTCAGTTCTCCGGCCCAGGGATAACCTGCGTCATCAACGTCTGCATCTGGCGTATCTGTGACCTGAGTGAGAAGATCAGGGCCAATTCGATACCCACGCCCACTATCACCGGTAGCCTTCCAGTACAACTGTCGATTCAAAAGAACCTGGTTACCGTTCATCAGGTCGAGTTGACGGAAAGCCACCCGGTTTTCATTGAGTTCGGCGAGTGTTTCTTCTAACTGTGTTTCTGTCAGTTCTGCGACACGTAACTGCCGAGAATCACTGGTTGGTTGGTCATCTTCATCCAGTATGATTCGACCTTTGAGCCGGTAGGTTACGCTCTGAAGTTTGCCCAGTTTATGAAGGTAAATGATCAGCGGGTTGAGGATGGAAATATACGCTAATCGCCCAACCTCATTGCGCCAACCACCATCAAGACTGGCCCCAATATTTGCGTATGCCATTTCAACATGCCGGTTCTCACCATGCAGGTTTGTATGCTGAACAAGCGAACTCAAAATCTGGTTCAGATGGTTAGCAATCTGGGTTGCTTTATCATAGTGCGCCAACCTCATGTTGAGTGGTATCCAGCCCGACATTGTTCATGACCTTATTCGAAACCATCGCGACATTACGATAGTAAAGCACCAAGCGTGGATCATCAACGAGTTCAGCGGGCAGACAAAAATAATAGGGATAAGGGATCGGTGGCTCGGTACTATCAAGGACTTCCAGCGCAATTTCAGAAATCCCCGCGTTTTCGGCAGCTTAGCGCCACACTTCCAGGTCATAGATCTTTGCGAGCTGCTCCACGTATTCCAGGATTTGATCAAAATCCAGCGCTGCAAGGCTTTTCAGGAAGAACAATCCGCGCTGAACCGAGTTTTCATGTACTGCCTGAAGAATTTCTTCATGAGTGCTGGCATATTGAGATTTTCCCTGGGGCGCAGCAGAGAGTGGTGGTTGCTGGCTCATTACGAATCCTTTGTTGGGCGAGAAATGAATACGCTACCAATAATAGCGGCATCCGAACTTCTGAGCGAATTGGACATTTGGTGAGTGGAACAAAGCATATAACCTATCCACCAGTTATTGTACCAACATCAAGGTTAGACTTTAAACCCCAAGCAACGAAAAAAGGGGATAGCGACCCGTCGCCGAGCCGCTGTCCCTGGAAACTGCGTCAGGCATCATGCGCCGACCGGCACCGCTGCCAGATCGTTTTCGCCGCGATCGGTGGGCCAGTAGATACCTTCGACCAGGTGATCAACCGCACGGTGCAGCGATGAGCGTGCGGTCTGGCGGCGCTTTTCGACAAGCTGCTCAATGTGGTGGAGCGCCCAGGCTTGCGAACGGCCCAGGCGCGGGCCAATACGGTAGGCGCTCAGGCCCAGGTCGTAGAGCCGGGCAAGTTCGGCGAGATCGGCTTCGGAAGTCGTCTGTTTGGGCGCGGCTGTGCGCGTCTCGCCGGTGAGCGCTTCGTAGAAGGTCGTTTGCAGGATGGTCTTGAGCTGCGCGTAGCGTCGGCAGGTCCAGCCGTGCGCTTCGCGCATTTCCTTGGCGCTGTAACCTTCCATCGTGCCGGTCATCAGCCGCCACATATCGGCCTGATCTTCCGGGCTGAGTTTGCTCATGCCTTGGGCAATAGCGCGCTGCAAATCGACGCGGATTTCTGCCAGGCGCAGCTCGCGCGTTTCGCGTTTGGCGTGGCAGGTACCTGAGGGCAGGCTCACCAGGTCGAGGGGATCGAGGTCACCATCGTGCAGGTCGTCGCCGCCGATGTCGCCTGCCTGGACGAACCGGCGATTGATGATACGCTCCTTTTTGTCGTAGAGCGAATGCGTGTAGATGGTTTTCGCATACTGCGTGTATCGTCGCGGCGGCTTCTGTTCGAATTCGGTGGGGTTGGTCCGGTAGCGGGTCCAGAGAGTAAGGCGAGTACGCTGCAAGGCTTCGTCGCGGGTGGCTTCATCCAGATGGGAAAATGTAGTGTTGCCCCAATTAACGAGGAACGGTTCCATCTCGGCGAGACGGGTTTCGAACTGCTGCATGAGGCGCTGAACGGTGATAGACTGATGGTGAGACATGGGAAGTTAGCCCTTTCCTGTGTCTAAGAGCCACTCCGGTACTCGTAATACCTGAGCGGTTCGTCGTATAAAGGCGACACGGCGAACTGCCGCACGCGTCGCTCTCATACGGCACCATGCAGAGGAGGGGACCCATCAAGGTCACCGGCGGAAAGGTTTGAAAAAGCAATCAGTCAAACGTTTTGATGGAAAAAGAGGCAGGTAGATCAGCAGGCGCAGCCGGTAAGGTCATGGTTCGCTGGTCCGAATCAGATCTATCGATTCGAGCACCAGCGTACCGTAACCGGGGCTTGATGGGGAGGATGCCCGCATGGTTTGCGATACTGTTGGCGAAATCAAATTGGCTGAGGTTTGAGATGAGCAAACCGAGATTGGCGTGTTTGAGCAGGCTTAACCTCACAGAACCAATCATAAACACGGTAAAGGTTGAGAGCGGCAGCGATCAAAATATTCTGCAAATGAGTTTTTGCCTGCCCAAAATAACGTGACTGCCGGAGACCAAATACGCGAACACCTTGTGAAATAGTGCCTTCAACTCCTGCGCGTTGGTTATAAAGGGACTGAAAATCATCCTGTTCTTGACGCACTCGCGCGTTTTCAAGAGCTTGTTGTTCATCCGGCAGGCGGAGAGTAACACTTCGAGAGCCTGACTTGGTCCGCGTACATAAAGGGCGGCTCTCACAGCGCCGACAAATGGCCTTAGAAAAATAAGCACGCAACACGGGATTGCCGTAACTATCTTTCGAATCACGCCAACGAATACTGGTGTGCCCTTCGGGATAAGTCACCTGCTGTTCTTCCCAATCGATTTGGAAGTAGGAGCTATCAAACCCATTTTGCTCTTTGGCTTGCCAGGTGGTAACCGGGGGAACCGGGCCAATCAAATCAACTTGATAGTGATTTTGACTGCGCGCTAATGTCTTGGCATGAATATATCCACCATCAACCAAATGTTCTTCAGGGAGTAAATCTTTGCCCTCCAGGTTGGTATGAATCTGGTCAAGTGCCATGTGATCCGGCGGCGACGCACAGGTTGTCTCCACATTCGTAATCAAATGTACTTCCTCCGTGTCGCAAGTTTCGGTCAAATGCACCCGATACCCGATCCATTGGACGGTTCGTTTGTTAGCAAAACGGGCCTCGGTTTCATAGGGGGAGTTGATTTTTTTCGCGGAAGGCGGCAGGTTTTTCGCTTCGCGCAAGTGGAGTTTTCCTTCGATAATCACGAATTGCTGCAGCCAGAATTGCCGTAGCGTTTCAACCGCTGGGATTTCACGTAGCCACACCGGAGACATCGGATGATGAATGGCAGCGTACAATTGGTACCCATCCGCGCCAAACGTTTCGGCGAGGGCTTGCCGTTCATTTTTGCCAGTTGGAAACTTCGCATCTTCCATGCGTTTGCTGTACCGGTCATACCATTCAAGGGGCACTTGTGCCTGAAGCCACTCCGGGGCAACAGTGGCCAGCGCATTCAAGGCCGCCCGCATGACTTCACCAATGGTTTCCAAGCGGTACATGACCCGCGCCGCAGTCAATCTGATGAAACAGGAATGGTTCAACTTCGATAAACCGTATCATCCCACCGAGCACCAATTCCCCATCCTCAACCGTGAT
>JBNKDB010000393.1:0-3827 GCA_050288045.1 Anaerolineales bacterium
CGCCGCTGTAGACCGAGTCCATCAATTCCGTCCAGCGGAACAGGCTCAGGTAAGCGATCATAGCCTGGGTCAACCCGGTATAGGTGATGGCGCCTTGTAGGCTTACCCCGGCCACTTCCTGGCGGCCGCCATACAGCGCGATCAACACGGCGGCGCGCAGTAGCCCGAAGAAGAAATTGGTCGCTAAACCGGCCAGCGTGGCGGCACGATAACTCATCTGGCGCTGGAAGGCGCGTTTTGTGAGTTCGATAAAGAGTTTCATCTCAATTTTTGATGTGGATGGTGGATAGGACGCAAACGATAATTATAGTACAAAAATAGCGCTGAATCACGGTTTTTCTGGGAAAAAACGTGAGAAAACACGAACTTACAACTGGATTAAAAACATTAGCGTTTCGTCAATTTTTTCTGAGGAAAATCCAATGATATTTGTCCGATTTCTGGATATACTGTAAGCATAATTTTCTCCCCCCTTTTGCACAAATGGCCTGACCTCCTCCAGGCCATTTGTGCTAATAAGAAAGTTTCCCCGTAATGTCGGCAAAGATTACGGGGAATTTTCGTATTTAGGGGCTGCTTTGTTATAATGACTGCCATATTTATGAAATAGGTGCACATATGGCATTTCCAAAAGATAAGCAAGCCTGGATCGATAATTTCCACCACATCACCAGAGATACCGCAGTCGACGCGTTAGAGATCAGGTTGGTGGACATCGACGATAATACCATCGTGCTGCTGATGCCGATCAAAGACAAGCACCGTCAGCCTTATGGGTTGCTGCATGGCGGGGTGAGTATGCTGTTGGCAGAAACAGCAGCCAGTTTCCACGCCTCCTGGGGAGCGGATTTCAACCAGGTTGCGCCGGTTGGGATCGAGATCAACGGCTCACATTTGCGCTCCGCTAGCGAAGGACACGTGCGGGCGGTGGGGCGCGTCTTGCGACGCTCGCGTGCCCTGATCGTGCACGAGATCGAGATCATCCATGAAGAGAGCGGCAAGCTGCTCTCGATCGGCCGGGTGACCAATTATTACAAACCACAAAAACCATTGGAATGAAGATGAACCTGCCTACAAAACTATCCCTGTTCGTCAATCGGATTGCTTCGATCCGCAACCTGGTGATCTTGCTGGTGGTGACGCTGCTGTTTTCGATGGTGGTGTTCCCCTGGCTGGATGCGATCACGCTGGGCGATAGCGGTGAGATGCTGGATATGCGTTTCAACTACACGCCTGAGGCAGCCTATGCGGAGATCGAGGGCTATGGCGCGGCCGGGCGCAGCGGGATCGTGTTCGTTTCGCTGATCGCCGACGGTTTATTCCCCTTCGCCTATGCTTTCACGTTGGCTATTGCGATCACACTGACCTTCCGGCATGCCTTTACGCTTGAGAGTATGATGCAGCGCCTGCACCTGTTCCCGTTTGGGGCATTGGCGTTCGATTTCCTGGAAAACTTCACCGTCTCGGCACTCATCTTGCTTTACCCACGCCAGCATTACGGGCTGGCCCGCCTGGCCGCAGCATTCACCTCAACCAAGTGGGTGTTGGTGTATCTCTCGGCGTTGTTGGCCGTGGTTGGCCTGGTAGGAACATTAATTTCCCGCCGCAAAGCCGCCCCCCAGCCCTGAAATTGCGGATATAATTAAGGAAACCCATTCAAGGAGTTCACATCTATGACGTTTGATGAAGCATTGCGCGAGGTAGCAGCACAAGGTGCCAGCCACATCTTGAAGATGAGTTCGGTCTGGTATCTGGTATATCGTCGCAAGGGTGGCAAATTCCAGGCTCGCAGTTTGAACAAGGTTGGCGAGGATGCGTGGCGCTTGAGTGACCACATGGTAGCCAGCAAGGACTTCAAAGGTGGCGGTGATTGGCATGTCGTCAATCACATGCCGGCGAACGCCAAAGCGCTGGAGGTACCTGCCGCACCCGAACCGGTCGAGGCGGCCGCGGAAGAGAGCGAGTAGAAACAACTTCTATGATCCTGTTCCTCTTCGGCACCTGGGGGGCCGGAAAATCCTTCGTTGGGAATTTGATCGAAGAAGAATGTGGTCTGCCCCATCTTGAGGCAGACCTGCATTTTACTTTTGATCTGGTGGAAGCACTGCGCCAGAAAGTATTCCACGAAGCTGAATTGGAACCTTTTTACCGCCGGGTGATCGTCGAGATGGACTCGTATAAGCGCCGCTTCGACGATTTCGTCGTCAGCCAGGGGATTTACGACGACAATTTCCGGCATATGATCTATGAACGTTTTGCGCCGGACATTCACTTTGTGCTGATCAATACCCCGGACAAGGACCTGCAAAAGGAACGCCTTAGTTTTCGGACCGGCGGGGGGAACCCGATCACGGTTGGTGTCTTCGAGGAAATGCAGGTACATTGGCAGCAACCCACGATCCCGTTTTCGTTGATCCAGAATGACGAAACCCTCAAAGATACCTTGCCCCAGTTGATGCGGGAAGTGGGGCTGTGTTATCACATGCTCCCGGAAGATTGGGCGGAGGTGATCGATCAGGCTTCGACTCGGTCGAGTTCTCCTTAGGGCTTCAGTAATCCGATAACCATCTCCCTTGCTTTGATAACTGGATAAACCGGCCCGTGCAACTCATTGTGTGGATTTTCGTATTTAAAGACAAAGAATAAATTTTATGAGGAGTGAATCATGAGTTGTCTTGGTAATCTTGTCTGGTTGGTATTTGGCGGCTTTGTGGCCGGGATGGGCTATATCCTGGGCGGCCTGGGGCTGTGTATCACGATTGTCGGTATCCCTTTCGGTATCCAGTCGATGAAGCTGGGCGTGGCGACGATGTCTCCCTTTGGGCGTGAGATCGTCGTACTGGAAGATTCACCCGGGACGTTGGAACTGGTTTTCAACATTATCTGGGCGATCCTGTTCGGTTGGGAGATTGCCGTGGCACACCTGGTGCATGGCCTGATCCTGGCGATCACAGTAGTGGGCATGCCTTTTGCCGTGCAGCATTTCAAGCTGATCCCCTTGGCGTTGTTCCCCTTCGGGCGGGAGCTGCGGTAGGGAACACGAATAGCATCAATAGGGGTGAATGCCGCGAATTTTATAGATCATGAAAACGATGTGGAGCCTGTGCCGTTTCCATGTCGTTTTTTGTAGGGGCGTCCGGCGGGACGCCCAGGGCGAACGTAATTCGCCCCTACAGTATCAACGGTTGTTTTCTTCCCTCCATTCGTGCTAAGATAGATGCAATGGCAACCTACGAACACATTCTCTTCATCCACGGCCTGGAAGGCAGCAGCCAAGGGGTAAAGGCTACCCTGATTCGGGAACAGTTTCCCGGCGCGGTGATTCCGGATTTTGGCAGTTCGCTAGAGGAACGCATGGCGACACTGGAACCGATCCTGGAAACCAGGGATGATTGGATATTAGCTGGGTCGAGCTTTGGCGGTTTGATGGCGGCGTTGTACACCTGCACCTACCCCGAAAAAGTACGTAAACTGGTCTTGTTTGCCCCGGCGCTGATCTGGCCGGACTTTGCCGCCAACCCACCCGGCCCGGTGGATGTGCCCACGGTCGTCTATCACGGCACCCAGGACGCGCTGATCCCAGTGGCTGTGGTGCGCTCCTTGGCCGAAGCGGTCTTCACCAACCTGGATTTCCGCGTCGTGGATGACGATCACGGCCTGTATAAGACCGTGAATGAGATTGATTGGGAAGACCTGCTGGCTGTTTGACAGAGGGACGCGACCTCGATTACGGAAACGACCTTCTCCGGCGGATATAACCCGCGGATGCTTTCATTAATGGGAAATTACAAAAAATACCATTCTCATGGGAACTAATGTACAATAAG
>JBNKDB010000394.1:0-3983 GCA_050288045.1 Anaerolineales bacterium
TGGGGTCAATCGAGCAGTTCTTACCAATCTTGACAGCAGCCGAACTGGTCAGCAGTTGCCGCCCTTCATACAGCGCCGTGCCCAACAACCTGAGCTTGAAACCCAGGTTATTGTTGACCTGCGCTTCGAAGCGCGCTCCGCGCGCGAATAAGCCGAAGACCACATCCACCATATGGATGTGCACCCACGAGTCGATTGCCATGCAGGCCCGCAGCGGCACCTGGTAGACCAGGTCGCCCTGCTCGGCCGCCATGTAGGTGGGAACGTGATAGTAACCAACCTCGGTAGCTTGCAGGTCGATGATTAGCGGCTCAGCCTGGGCGGTGTAGCCATCGGGGTAATACCACAGGTCGGCCAGATAAACGCCCCCCGCCGGGGTATAGGAAGTAGACAACGGCAGAGCGTGTTCCCGGAAAGCAGGATCGGCCGGTGAGAACGCCGCCCGGCAGGCTCTGCCCAGTGCCTTGGCTTCCTTGATGAACGCGGCGATGTAGAATTCGTCGAAGAACAGATTGTCGCGATAGACCAGGCACGGGCCTTCGAGGGTTTGCAACTGGAAACCTTCGAACTCGTGCGGGATTTCCATCTCGCTTTCAACGTACGGCGCGAGCACGTCGCGCTGGTATAACCATAGGGGGGAATTCAGGATGCGCAGGTCGCGGGCGCGTTCATTGAAGGGATGGATATGCCGGGGGTCTTGGAGGATAACCTTGCGAAATTTTTCGCCCTGAGGCATGTGCGCTCACTCTCATCAATACGTTTTTTGGTACATACCAATCTTACAAAGCGTTGCGGTTTCCGTGCCAACTGGGATCGATTCTACCACTGCGGGCTTGCCGCCGCTCACCCAGTACATGGCTTCACGCAGGAAACCAACCAGCAAACTTTCAAGCTGGCCGCCGTCCAACACATCTGCTGCGGCGCAGCGGCTGACTTCCCAACTGAAGCGTCCCTCTGTTTCAACGACCTGGACACTGCCAGGATAGACCTGGTTGATTGGTTCGGCCAAGGCTCTCACCAGGAAAGCGCTGCGCCGGTTTAAAGGCAATAACCTGAACGCCAGGTCGGTCAGCCCCAGCTCCGGTCCAAATTCGCGCAGGCCGTATTTGAAACCGGCCCCACCAATCCGCAGGATCAAACCGCGGCCGGGGCGCGCGCCGTATTCAACTTCTATCGCGTTGAGTATACCGCTCAAAGCAGCACTAGAAAATTTTAATTTCAGGTTATTTCCCTGATATTCTTTAATATGGGGATTCTGGGCGGTAGTCTGGACAACTCGCTCAAATCCGGAGCGGCCGAGGATCTCCTGCGTGCTCGCCAACAAAACACGCCCCAGCTTTTCGGCGGGAGTGTCTTCCGGGTGCGGTTGGGTCATGTTTGCGGGGTCTCGGAATTCAGGAAGTCCGCCAGGGTTTCCATGAACCACTGCGGCTCGTCGAGCATGGGGAAATGGCCGGATTGCTTGGGGCGTTCGATGCGGGCGTCCGGCTTACCCGCTTGCAGGTCTTTCCACTGCTTGGGGCTGACGATCACATCCCGCTGTCCATAGATGCCCATCGCAGGCATTTTTAGATTCGAAACCTGCTCACGCAGGTCGGTCTTGCGCAGCGAGGCAATGCTGAGCAGGAAGGATTCCAGTGTGGTTTCGGAGATGTCGGCGCCGATCATTTCCGGCCAGGACGGCTCGCGCGTGATCAATGGTGAAGCCAGGCGGATACCGGCCATCAACGCCCAGGGCATGTTATAGACCAGGTAAGCGATCGGGCGATAACCGGCCAGGATCAGCGGCAGGGCCAGCGACATACCGTTGACCGGCGAGCCGATCACGACTGCCTTTTTGACGCGTTCCGGGTAGCGCAAGGCGAACGATAAAGTCACCGTGCCGCCCATGCTGTGCCCGACCAGCGGGGCGCGCATGATTCCCATCTGCTCCATGAATTGATCGACCAGGCTGACAAAATCGGCGACATCGTAGGTGTCGCGCTTTTTCCCCGATTCACCAAAACCCCAGAAATCCAAAGCATAGGTGCGGTAATTGTGGCTGCTCAGGAAATTCATCGTATCCTGCCACAGCCCCCAGGAACCCAGCCATCCATGCAATAGGATTACAGGACGGCCGCGTCCATGGACTTCATAATGCACGATGCCCTGGTCAGTGGTTAAAGATGACACGGCTAAGTTCTTTGTGTGGAGTTAATTGGGTTAATCGCCGGATTCCAACTCAGTCAGGATTTCGGTGAGCAGCACAAGCAGGTTCTCCTTGACCGACTCTTTGTCCACCGAAACGCATGGCATGAGTTTTACATCCGGGTCGAGCCGCAGCGCGATGCGCATGTCTTCGACCTCCCACGCGTCCGGCAAGTCTTGCTTGTTGGCCGAAACGATATAGGGCGTGGGGGCATAGGCTCGGAAGGTTTCCAGGATGGAACGCGCTTCGCGGAAGGTTTCCGGCCGGGTGCTGTCGACCATGACGATGAAACCGAGCATCCCCTCGGAGAGGATTTCCCACATGAAGTCGAAGCGTTTCTGCCCAGGCGTACCGAAGAGGTAGAGCACGAGTGAATCGTCGACCGTGATGCGGCCGAAGTCCATCGCTACGGTGGTGGCTTCTTTCACTCTTTCGGCTTCGCTGGAAATCTTGCGCTCCGTGGAGACGACGTCGATTTCACTGACGGTTTGGATAAATTCCGTTTTGCCAGCATTGAAAGGGCCTGTAACTACCATTTTGACTGTTTGCATAGCGCGCTATCCTATGATTCAATGATTTATAGGGATCGAATGCGTCCAATAATTCGATTGACGAGGTTTTTCTGTTCTTGTTTGCTCTTGCCCGGCATGGCCTGTTGCAGGCCCGGCAGCGTGCGGGCGGCGCCATCTGGGCGGGTGAGTTCGACCAGCCCGGCTTGCAGCAAGCCGTAAACGATGCGGCGGATCTCCAGGTCGCTCATCTTGGTGGCCTTGGCGATCTGCTTGATCGTGTTCTTGGGGCTGATGTAGGAGGCCACGCGCCATTCTTCCACGCTCAGGTTGACGCTCTTGAGATTGACGCCGGTGCCGTCCGTGAACTTGAGGGCAATATCCAGGTTGGGGATTTCGTCCTGGAGCTGCTCCCATTCCCGCAGGCGGCGTGAGCCTTCCATGATGATATTTTCAAGGTCCATGCGTACCGGGATCTTGTCTTCCGGCACACCCTGGTCGGCTTCGAAATGGAAGAAGCCTTCCACCCAGGTGAAGAGCTGTTGGATAACTTCGATGAAGTGCGATTGCAGGCTGGCCAGGATGTCTTCCTGGGTGACGTAGCCCGAGTTGATCAGCAAGAGGCCCAGTTCTTTATCGCTCATCTGGGCGGCGCGCGTTTTCAGCGTGCCATACTGCGATGAGGAGATCACGTTGGCATTGTGCAGGATCGCACCAAGACTGCCATCGTGCTGCCCCAGTTCAGCGTAGGCCAGCTTCCCTTCCCGGAATGTGACCGTGGCAACTTCGTTGGGGCCTTCGATCACCAAGGCACCGGTCTTGTTTGCCAGTTTCACCAGGTTGAGAAGTTGGGTAATTGTAAAATCTCTGAGGTTTCCCTTTAATGCCATTGCGCTCTCAATCGCCTCGAGGAGGTTCCGTCACCCAAAGCTTGGGGGGACTGTGAAAATTATACATGTAAGCCGGGTGAGCGTCAAATCATAATACTTGAGAAATTAGTAATGCTAATTTCTTTAAGAGTTCTCTACTTCTATTAATCGGCCTGGAAAGGCCGTGTGATTACGCATATATAGTAATCTACAATTCCCCCTACCCTGCATTACAATTCTGCAAGATTCGCATTGCTTAAGCATTCCGTTAAGTGCCGGAATGGCCGCCCAGCGCCGCGTTCTCCTTGACACAGGTTGGGTCTAAGCGTATAATCACCCCGCTATTCCTCGGTAGCTCAATTCGGCAGAGCAATCGGCTGTTAACCGATGGGTTGTAGGTTCGAGTCCTACCCGAGG
>JBNKDB010000395.1:0-4491 GCA_050288045.1 Anaerolineales bacterium
TGATCTAGCTCGCGGGAGCGCCAGCGCCACATCCTTGCATTAATTTCCCCATTAACCATACGCTTACAAATCCTTCACACGCGTTAATCCAATCCTTGACGCGCGCTTAATCTTCCTGTGGCACAATAACAAAAGAAAGCTCGTTCCAGCGCTTTTGAACGCTACCAGCCAGCCCGTTTCAATGGAGAGGACGTTGTGAAAAGGCGCAGCAATTTTACCGGTATCGGACGCATATACCAGGGATCGATATTCCTGGCAGAGGTCTTGTACCATCTAAAGCCCCAACAGGGCAGCGCCGATTTTTCCAATGACCTCAAGGGACACATCCTGATCCTGGAAGGCACACGCGCCCAAACGCTCAGCGCCAAGACCTTGCACCTGGAAGATGGCCGCACCATCCAGATCATACTGGAGAATGGCGATACCCATGTGGGCAAATATGCCGTACATGGGATCGGTAAAATCCAGTAACCAGTGCCGTTCTCGGCTGCTTAGAAACTTTACAGGTGATGATGTAATATTTCACACGATATTAATCTTTGGAAAGCATAATTTACGTAACAAAAAACACGGAGCGACATTATCTATCATACAGGCTCGTTCCATTATTGCAGCGACAAAATTTATCCAAGGAGTATTCCATGAAATGGGATAAGGATTTTACCGGTATTGGTCGCATGTACCAAGGTTCTGAATTCATAGCAGAGGTGTTATACAAGCTCAAGGCCGGTGATGGCGCTTCATATTATTCAGACAATATCCAGGGGCACATCATGATTTTAGAAGGGGCCCGCGCCCACCCGTTCAGTGTGCCCACTACCCTGCGGTTGGAAGACGGCCGCACACTCCAGATCACCATTGAACGCGGCGATACGCGCGTCGGGAAATATTCCGTTCAAGGTATCGGTTATATCCAATAAGCCTAACCAGCTTACACATTTTCCAGCAGTCCTCTCGATTGGTCGAGAGGATTTTTTGTATTGCCATCTCCCAAGATGCGCTTGACAAATTGGGGATTCTGTTATATTCTATTATTAGAATATACTATATTCATGATAGACGATCAAGGAGGACGTAGTATGTCCACAAAAATTGATTTCAAAAAAGAATGGAAGCACCTTTACCGGCCTTCCGCCAAGCAGCCCGTTATCGTCGAAGTTCCCCCACTCAACTACCTGATGATCGACGGCAAAGGCAACCCCAACACTTCCCAGGCATACCAGGATGCTATGCAGACGCTGTTTCCAGTATCGTATGCGCTCAAATTCGCCAGTAAGAAAACGTTGGGGAAAGACTACGTCGTGCCACCCCTGGAAGGTCTGTGGTGGGGTACGCCCCAGGGCCAAACCCGTTTCAGCGCGGCCGATAAGGCACTGTGGTCGTGGACTTCGTTGATGATGGTGCCGGATTTCATCTCTGCTGAAATGGTGATGGAAACCATTGCCAGCGTCAAAGAAAGCAAGCAGCCTCCGGCTATCGACAAAGTGCGCTTCGAAACCCTGCAAGAAGGTCTCAGCGTGCAGGTCATGCATATTGGCCCCTTCGAGGATGAAGGTCCTACCGCCGAAAATATGCATGCTTTCGCTGCCGAACAGGGCTACACGCTCACCGGCAAACATCATGAGATCTACTTGAGCGATTTCCGCAAAGTCGATCCCACCAAGAACAAGGTCATCCTGCGGCATCCCATCAAGCCTGCCGCGGGCTAAACCATAACGACAAAATACCGCCCCTGCTTTCACAGGGGCGGTAGCGAGAATACACCAGCTTTCTCAACACTGGTGTATGTGTATTGTACTTGAAACCCGGCGCGGGTTTCAAGGGGGAAAGGCATCTAAAACTAGCACTCTAGTACTACAGGTCGATTGCGACGCTAACACGAAAGTCTTACAATGAACGGGTTGTAGGCACATTATTGGTGAGGTACTGACCGTTCACAACCCTGGCAAAGAGCCAAGCCGAAATGTTCATCGAGCTAAGATCAGCATTTCGCCACAGATGGTCAGGCACTTACGTAGGCAAAAAGAGAGTCCGCAAAATGACAGGTGAACTCGAGCGATTGGACGTGGCCGAAGGGCGCGGCTGTCTGGTTGCCAATTTAAATATCATCCCACTCAACAAAAAGACCACCACAATTGGGCGCAAGTTGGATAATGATTTTGTCATCAATGACTTGACCGTTTCACGCGCCCACGCCAAAATCTGCCGCGAAGACGGTATCTACGTGATCTATGATTTGAATTCCAGCGGGGGGACGTTCATCAATAATACCAAGGTGCAAAGGCAGCCGCTGCGTTCCGGAGACGTGATCCTGTTGGGCCAGTTCCCAATCATGTTTGTGTATGCCGATGTCGATGAGCAGTTCGACAACATGCAAACCGGCATGCTGACCTGATTTCCTCCCTCTTTTACACAACCGCATAAATTCTAATCTACAGGGCGCGCTTTTTTCTGTATACTATAGATGATTGTAGGCTGACAGGTAACGGACCATTTGTATCTCGTACTTACTCAACGAGGATAAACGGTCGGTTCCTTTGGAGTGATTTGCCATGTTGGGTAAGCAACCCGTGCGAGGCATCGGCAAAGTTTACAATGAAGACAAATTCCTCGCTGAAGTCATCTATTCCTTGCTGATCCTGGAAAACAGCGCCTGCAATGCAGGCCGGATCACCGGGAATTTTTCCTATCGCGATCCCCGATCGACACTGGATACCGATCAATGGCTGCTGCTCCGCCTGGAAGATGGCAGCGTCTTCGAGTTCACTGTCAATATCACCGACCCCTTCTCGAACGAGTGCTTCATCACCGGATTTGAAACCAGCGAACATCCATTGGCAGAATAACACCTCCAAAACATAGCTTTTTCCAGAATTTCCCCGGGCGCGTTCATAGGATTGTTTATAGCATCTCTGCATAATTAAGCTGTATGCAGGGTAGAGCAACAGGGGAATAAGCTCGTTTAAGTGCATACACCTACAGAAAGAGCCACTTTTGCCGTGGTTCTTTCTATTTTAAAGGAAATCTGCAAAGGATTTACAAAGACTTGTGCAGTATGATCGACATACAGCGCTGCAATCCACTGTTCCATCACCCCACCCCCATCACGCCAATTGAACACGATTTAGCGACTCCACCGACAAGCTGGGAGCTTACATGACTGGTGAACTGCGGAAACTTAACGTCAGTGATTTTAACAATGCCTGCCTGGTCTTGAACCATCACGTCTATCGTTTGAAAGCAGTGGTGACCAAAATTGGCCGGCAATTCGAAAATGACTGCGTAATCGACGACCTGACCGTATCGCGCCAGCACGCCGAAATCCGCCAGGAAAACGGGACGTTCGTGCTCTACGATTTGAACTCCACATCGGGCACGTTTGTGAACAACATCCAAATCAATAAGAAAGACCTCAAAACCGGGGACATCATCACGCTGGGCAATTTCCCGATGATCTTCGTGCTCGACGGGCCACAAAAGCTGACCACCCACAATGTAGTTACCGGCAGCCTAGCTGGAACTGATCTTGCACCGCCAGATGAAGATGTGTGAATGCAGATTTGAGGCTAAAATATGCTTGAAACAAATGGAAAGTTGAAAGGAAACCTGGAGATGCACCCGCTTTCAGCAGCCGACAGACGGCAATCCGAACGCCTGGAGATTGGCAACCTGCGCGTGCGCGTCAAGCATACGGGGGAACTGGTGGGCAGGATCGTCAACCTATCCTTTGGGGGCATGCTGGTGAACAGCGCCACTCCCTTCGAACCTGACCTATCCTATCTATTCCGCATCCCACTCGAAGAAGCCTATCAGGGAAATTACTATCTGGAAGTCGAAGCCGAATGTGTGTGGTGCAGCAATGCCGTCGACCCGGCAATTTACAGCATCGGTTTCATGTTCCCACCCAACTCCGCCGACCACATCCCCTATATCGAGCACATCAACGCCCGGTATCGAAAGCATTAAAAAATCAAGTTCGACCGAGTATAATAGGATTACATCCTAATCCGAATTAGTAATCATTTGAGGTAGGGACATGCGCAAAACTTCGGTTCTCATAATCATCGTAATTCTCTCTTTGGTGTTGTCAGGCTGCCTGGGTACGCAGTTGCCAGAACCAACCGCTACCGCACTTCCACCATCGCCCACGGCGACGATTACACCGGTTCCCCCAACCAAAACACCGACGCTGACCCCCACCATAACCACGACATTCACACCCTCCCCAACACCCACACAATATCCGTTTTCCGAACTGCCCGGTTGGATGGCTTCAATGAGTTACAACTGCAATGGATTATGTACGAATATCGAAATCTACCGCCCAGATTTGACCGACCATCAACTGGTAACCAACCATGAGTATGGCTTCCCATGGAAGCTCTATTGGTCGCCGAACGGACAATATATCGCCTACGTTTTTCTGGCATTAGGCGAAGATGGTGGCATGGAAGTCCGGCTGATTGACCTGATCACTGAAAAAATGACCAT
>JBNKDB010000396.1:0-3842 GCA_050288045.1 Anaerolineales bacterium
GTAGTAGATCGATTTGTCCGGGTATACGCCCCAGAAGCTGACGCCAACCTGGTAGAGGTGTGCCCAACTGCGGTACATGTTTGCTTCTGTATCCAGCGGCGCGAATTTCTCGGCCAATGCCAGATCGTACGTGCCACCTCCCAGGTTGCCGTCATTGATGATCTTCTGGATGCCACCCATACGCAGCGCCAGGAACAACATCCGGTCGAGTTTGACGACCTGGTACTGCGGATCACTGTTGCGGATCGAGATGACGGTCTGTGCCAGGTTTTGCCAATCCTGGTTTTGCAGTTGGGACTGGGCAGTGGCAAATAGTTCGTCTAACGGGCGAGTGTCAGGTGTGGGCGTCAGAGTGATGGTTGCGGTGGTTACCAGCTGCTGGGTGGGCTGGCCGGGCTTGCTTTCTACTGCAATCAAGGCCTGAGTGAGCGCTTCCATTGCTCCAGGGAATTCTGGTTCTTGCCGGATGATATATTCGAAACGTTGCCGGGCAATATCATAGTTTCCGGCTTCTAAATCGGCGCTGCCCAGGGCGAACTGTGTCTGCAAATCATTTGCTACAGCCTGTTGTAATGCGTTGTCATGGGCGCGTGTCCCGCCGATAAAACCCAACGCCCCACATAGTATCGCAATTACAGGCAGCAGCAAGGCAATCGACAGCAGCCATTGCAGCCAGGTTAAATTCTGAAGTTTTCCCAATCCTCCCCGTATAAAGGATCGCAAGGACATTTTTATCTCCGAAAAACAAATCTTTTTGTAATAAAATAATTCTAGTGTGCGGTTGGTCTGCCGACATCCTCCAAAAGTAGGAAGCGCTATTCCTGTTTTCGGAGCATAATTAGTTCATGCGAAGGCCCAACCTCAATCCCACTATCTGCTGGATGATGATTTGAAGGGACGTAGTACACTATAGGGTACGTACTTTATTCCTTTCACCAGAATATCCGCTAGTTTACTGGCGGGATGAATGGGAGAAGGAATATAGAAGCAATTCCTTGCCCGCAGGGACAAAATTCCAAAATACGCCGCAGCTTGCTGTGGGGATTGGAACTTTGAGGAATTGCCGTTTATTTGGAGCCATATGATGGACAAAAAAGTCCTCGTCCCAGTATTATCTATTTTATTGTTTTCCGGCATCCTGGTCATTGGATTGGTATTGAGTATTATCCTGCGTGCTCCCAAACCAGCCGTCGGCCAGGAAGCCCCTGAGGCCATTTTCACCCAGGCCTACCAGACCATTGAAGCCCAGTTCTACAGTTCGACAACCGAGCAAGCCTTGATTACACAGGCCGTACAGCAATCGGCAACGGCGATTGCCACACTCCAGTCGCCTACGCCTACAGCGACGGGAATTGTGGTCAATACGCGTGTGCCGACCGCGACGCCAACGGCCATTTCCCTGAATTACACGGATGCTTTATGCAACCAGGCCCAGTACATCGCGGATATTACCGTCCCAGATAATACGAAGCTCCAGACCAATGCCAGTTTTACCAAAATATGGCGGATCCAGAATGTGGGCACCTGTACCTGGACAGAGGACTATTCAATGGTCTTTGTTAGCGGCAGTGCCATGACCAACAGCACGATGGTTGAATTGCCATTTTCGGTGGCCCCCGGTGAATTCGTCGATCTTTCTGTCCATCTAATTGTACCGGCCGGCGATGGAATATATCAGGGTAATTGGATGCTGCGTTCGGATACCGGCGTGTTATTCGGGATTGGCCCCAGCGCTGATGGCGCTTTTTGGGTACAAATCCAGGCTGTTTCATCGGTAGCGCAAATGACCCTGGACCCCGGGGTTGGCTATGATTTTGTGACGCACGCCTGCGAGGCGCAGTGGCGTAGTGGAGCAGGCAATCTGGCGTGTGGTACATCCAGCGATGCCAACGGCTTTATCCAAATCCTGAATGGTCCGGTATTGGAAAGCAAACATGAAAATGAACCTGCCTTGTGGGTACATCCCAACCACGCCCCGGATGGCTGGATTGCAGGCACGTATCCGAGTTATCTTGTTCAAGACGACGATCACTTTGTAGCCTGGGTCGGCTGTCTGGACGATAACAAGGGTTGCAAAGTGACCTTCCAGTTGAATTATGTTTTCAATGGAACGATCAAATCTTTGGGTGCCTGGAGCGAGCAGTATGATGGCAGCATAACCAGGGTCGATGTTGACTTATCTGGGTTAGCCGGAGAAGAGATCCAGTTTGTTTTGTACGTTGAAATCGATAACGAAAAGTATGAGAAAGCCAACGCCTTCTGGTTCGTCCCCGAGATTATCAATGTAGAACCTTGAATCTCCCGGGAGTTGTTGGCTGCCAGGATGCACTAATTTGATGTGCGCCGGGGGATCGTCACCAGGATCGTTGTGCCTGCATTGGGTTGGCTCTTGATTGAGAAATTGCCCCCCATTTTTTCTACACGCTCGGGCATGGACTTTAAGCCAATATGCCCGGGATAGTCTTTGGTGGGGTCAAAGCCAATCCCATTATCCCGCAAGATGAGTTGGTATTCAATTCTCTGGTTTTCAACGAATTGAATTTCGAATTCGGTTGCTTGCGCATGTTTGAGCGTGTTTTGCATGGCTTCCTGGATGATGCGCAACACTGCTTGTTTATCTTCGGCAGGTAGGTCGGGCTCCTCGGGGATCGAAACGCTGACTTGCAGCTTGTGCCGGTCGCGCAGCATGTTCATCAGCTTTTGGACGGTGGGGCGTAATCCTTCCGTTTCTAATGAATCCAGGCGCAGCCCGAAGATCAGGGCACGCATTTCTCCCAACCCGGCTTCTGTCAGGGTCAGTATGTAATCCAGCGTTTCCGAAATTTTGGCGTAGGAAGCGCTCTTTTCCTGCTCGTTGGAGATCAATTCCTGAGCGGTACGCGTCCCCAGCCCGATCCCGTATAGTGCTTGCGAGACTGAATCGTGCAGGTCGCGGGCGAGTTTGTGGCGCTCCTGTAAGGAGGCCAGTTGCTGCACTTCTTCGTAAAGTTGGGCATTTTCGATTGCCAGGATGGTCTGCTCGGCAAATGCTTCGGCCAAGGAAATTACCTCGTCGGGGAAGTTCCTGGGTGTTGAATAGAGGTAAACAAGATATCCGAATGTCTTATGCTTGATAATAATGGGGATGGCAATCAGGGCGCGATACTCGCGCAATGCTTCAGTCAGGTGAGTAAGTAAACGAATTTCTGGTTCTCGTCCATCGGGGTTGGCGGGCAGGGTATCGAGGTCGCCGACGATTACGGAAGCTTTGTCATTCGAGATTTCCGTGATGGCCGCCAGGGGACCAAATTTCTGCTGGTCAGCCGCAATCCCATCCGCGGCCAACACGGCAAGGGTTTGGGCCGTAGGGTCAACCTGCAATATCAGGCAGGCGTCGGCCTGGAAGATGCCGCGGCTTTGAGTCACGATGTAGCTCAATACGGTTTCCAATGCCGGGTTGGTATTTAAGATGGCAAGCACCCGGCTCAATTTCTCGGCCACTTCTCGGCGGCGTTCACTTTCCTCCAGGCGTTCTTGCCGGTTGATCGAAAGGTAAGTCAGCAGCACCAGAAGTAGTGAAATGGTTGTCGTCGCTACTCGGAAAAAAAGCTGGTCGCGGATAATGTGTGCACTCCAGCCCCGTAGTGGCGCGCCGCCCAATTCCCAATAGCCTACCGGCAATTCAATGCGTTGGAGTACCGGGTCTTGCGTGAAGATGGCTTCGGAGCCGTAGATCGCGGATTGCGATCCCTTGAGCACCTCGATGCGGTCGACCGAACCAAGGGTCAGCAAGCCCCAGTTGAAGCTGGTGGTGGTGCTGGACGTGTCGGTTACGTCAATGCCATTGATCAGAACAGGCACAT
>JBNKDB010000397.1:0-5269 GCA_050288045.1 Anaerolineales bacterium
ATGCCCACACGCGTTTATCCACTACTCAATACGCATTCTTATTGTAGTTTCCTGGAGGCTTTGCTGTCTCCAAAGGATTTGGTTGCGGCAAGTAGAGTGCTTGGCGTTCAGGCGCTGGCACTTACCGATCACAATCATCTAAGCGGAGTGATCGAATTTATCCTGGCTTGCCAGGAAGCGGACGTGCAGCCTATTCTAGGACTGAGCCTGGATTTCATTACCAATAATTCTGACGTTGAGGCTGCCGGCCAACTGGTGCTGTTGGCGACCTCCTTCGAGGGGTGGGGCAATCTCTGTCATCTGAGCAGCATGCTGTTAGACCAAAACCCGCCTTTGCCCGGTTTGCCGATGGCCGGCTTTGCCCATCACAGCCAGGATTTGATCTGCCTGACTGGCGGCCAGCGTGGCCCGGTTGACCGGCTGCTCGGTCAAAATGATCGAGAGCAGACTGGGAAAGCTTTGGAGGCTTTGCAGCAAGTTTTCCCCAATCGCCTCTATGTGCAGTTAGATATCCGTGGGGTTGATGATTCCGAGCGAGCCGAGAACCTGGCTGAGCTTGCCCGGCAACTTGAGTTACCGGTTGTGGCGGCCAGCCCGGTGCTGATGCAAAATACAGCCGACGCCGGACTGCTGCGACTGGTGAATGCCATTCGCCTGAATACCCAGCTTGATGATCCAGCGTTGGAAGGCCTTTCTTTTAATGCGGTCTTGCCTGATCCTCAGGAATTTGCCGAGCGGTACGCGGCCTTTCCCGATGCCCTTGAGAATACGTTCGAAGTGGTTGCGCGCTGCCATTTTGATATGCCCTTGTCACAAGTACGCTTTCCACAGCTTGCGCTGCCCGATGGGCAAACGGCAGACATGGTACTGCGCCAGCAGGCCTATGCCGGAGCCAGACAGAATTATGCGGAAATCACCGCAGAGGTGACCGCGCGGCTGGACTATGAACTGGAAATCATTGCCAAACAAGGTTATGCCCCGCTCTTTCTGGTGATGGCCGATGTGCTGGCGCATGCCCGCGAGATCGACGTGCCGACCGGCTCGCGCGGCTCGGCGGCTTCTTCCCTGGTGGCGCACTGCCTGGGGATCACCGAACCCGACCCATTGGCACTCAACCTGTATTTCGAGCGTTTCTTGAACCCGGCGCGCGCCAAGCCACCTGACATTGATGTGGACATCGATTCCAAGCACCGCGACCTGGTGCTGCAATATGTTTTCGAGCGTTACGGCCAAGAGCGGGTCGCGATGGTTTCGACTGTGAGCCGCTTCCGGGGGCGTTCGGCGCTGCGTGAAGTCGCCAAGGCGCGGCGTGTTCCGAAGGCGCAGATCAATCGTATGGTCAAGGAACTGCCCTGGTATTACCGGGTTGGGAGAAGCCACTCGAAGGACCCGTATGGAGAATTGCGGCCTCAATGGCCGCAGTATGCGGATATTTTCGACCAGGCCGGGCAACTGCTGGGGATTCCGCGGCATCTCTCTATCCATCCGGGTGGGGTGGTGATTGCCCCGGATAGGCTGCACGATCTGGTGCCCACCGAACGCGCCACCAAGGGGGTGCGTATCACGCAGTTCGACCTCGACTCCATTGAACCGGTTGGTCTGGTCAAGCTAGATCTGCTGGGCATTCGGGGGCTGGCGGTGTTGGCGGATGTGGCCGATTTTGTAGTGCAGAAATACCCGGAACAATTTGCTTCGCGGCTGGATTTCCTGGATACTATCCCCTGGGAAGACGCACAAACCAGCGAGTTGATCCACAGCGCAGAGACGATTGGCTGTTTCCAGATCGAAAGCCCGGGTATGCGCCAGACGCTTTCCGACATCCAGGCTACTGCGGTGGCCGACATCATGATCGCGCTGGCGCTGTATCGCCCAGGGCCGCTGACCGGCGGGATGCGGGACAGCTTTGTGCGCCGCCACCTGGGGAAAGAGCCGGTCAAGTATCTGCATCCGGCCTTGAAGCCGCTGCTGGAGGATACGCTGGGGGTGATCCTGTATCAGGAAGACGTACTGCGAATTGCCTCAGAGATCGCTGATTTTACACCGGCCGAATCCGACTTGCTCCGCCGGGCAATGAGCCACTTCGATCCGGGCAAGGCCATGTTGGCACTGCAAAAGAAGTTCGTCGCGGCGGCCAAGCGAAAGCATAATATTGCCGAGCCATTGGGCATTCGCATTTGGGAACTGATGTATGCCTTCGCCGGATATGGTTTTCCCAAAGCGCACGCGGCTTCGTACGCGCGCACGGCCTGGCGTTCGGCGTATTGTAAGCTGTATTATCCAGCGGAATTCATGGCGGCAGTGTTGGCGAATTGGGGTGGGTATTATCGCCAAAAACACTACATTGAAGAAGCACGGCGGATGGGTATTACTGTGCATGCGCCGCACATCAATTATTCTGCAACGGAATTCTCTGTTTTGCGCATAGACAATGATGCGGTGTTGTATATGGGATTGAATCAGGTCAAGGAGTTGACCACCAACGTACAAGCGCGGATTTTCGAGCAACGCCCGTTCCACTCGTTGGCCGACTTGATGGTGCGCGTGACGCCCAGTGAAAAAGAAACTGAAAATCTGATCAAAGTGGGGGCGTTGGCCGGGCTGGGGGAGACTGGGGCGTTATTGGCTGAATTGGCCGGGGGGCAGTGGCGTTCCGGGCAGCCCGCCTTGTTCCAGATGGAAAGCGCGGCGCAAAATAAAACAACCTGGACGCCGGAAGACCAGGCCGCGGCAGAAAAAGAACTCCTTGGTACGCAACTTACAGGACTAAAGTGATGATTGTGCGAGAAACCTTACGTGCCTTTTATTGACGTTGCGTTCGGATTTTGGTCAGTAAATCTTTCCAAATGCTGGTCAGCCCCTTTTTGTACATCCAACCGGCAATGTAATCCAAATCCAGTTCATCGCCCAAGGTCATGACGATGCTGGTGATATCGCGAATGTGTCTGGTTTGCTGGCTGATGCTGTAATACCAGAGCTTATAGATAATGAGGTCTTCGGGGGAATGTAGATAGACTTCGCCTAGTGATGCTCCAAAATCGACTTTTTGCCTTCGATCCAGCGCGGCAGCCCGCAATTCATCCCCTGCTCGCAGAGGGTAGATATCCGCTTTATACCCACTGTAGCTGTGAATGGCATTAATGGGCAAGTCTGCGCGGTCTTCTATGATGTTGTCAAGAATAATTTCTTCGGGGACGAGCATATTCCGCTGTTTGAGTTCTTTGGATAATCGAGGGATAGATTCCAGCGGAATATCTACGACCAGGTCTAGATCCAAGGTAGCGCGTGGCTCACCCCACGCCCAGGCCGCCACTGCTCCCCCGATCATATATTTGATACCGGCAGCTTCTAGGGCGGCGATTACCTGATGGACGAATACTTCATAATCTAAGTTGTTGGCTTTCATTGTCAGGCGCTTTCTCGAACTGCCCGACAGTTTGCCTCGTCAGGATCGAGTTGAGGGTTTCTTTGATGAATACGATGGGCGACAACCCGGCGGGTTAGATCACTGATTGAACAGCCCTGGCGAAAACGTTGAGCGGCAGACAATTGTTTGAAGATGGCAAGTTGATTTGGATCGACTTCGGCGATGCTGCCATCCAGGATAGCGGAAAGCTCGGGACTGGTCTCGGGTTGATTGCGGAGGTAATATCCTGCTTGTTGCGGACTCCGGCTGTAGGCTGGATGGTAACCAGCCGCGCGTAAGGCTTGCTTAACGACCTGCATATCCCGGTAAAAAGTGTCTTCCCAGGCTGCCTCTCCAAAGCAACCCTTTCCCAACTTCCCTTCCACTCGAGTAATCAACTGCTCGCGCGTCAAAAAACGTTCTTGCCGCAGGATCGCTAGCAAAGCTGCCCGGCGAGCCGTAGTACGGTCACGCTGGATCGCATCTTCTAACAGCACTTCCATTTCAGTTAACGAAATATCCATACTTCTATTATACATTAAACCTGATTTATAAATCAGGTTTAATTTGGGCTAGAAAACAGATCGGAGAAAATCGGACACATCCACATTATCTATAAGCGGTCGTCGAATTTTTATGGGAAAGTTCGATTAGCCGTTCTCGCCAGTCAGGCGGGCAACTTGCAGGATGCAGAAGCGGATGGCATCTTGTTTTTCGGGCGGCAGGGCGCTCTCTTCGATCTGGACGATGCGCTCCACGTCGTTGATCGCCCGGATGATACTGATCGGCACCTCAATGTTTCCCTCTACGAAGGTATTTAGGTATTCCAGTGTGCCCAGCAAGAAGCGCCGCATTTCGTCATCGGCGTGTGTGGTGCGGAAGAAGTTGGTCAAGTTGGGGGGCAGCTTGGTGCCGCGGGCAATAGCGGATTGTCCAAATGCCGCGTTGGTGCTGGATAATGAATACAACGCGGTGGCGAGTTCGGAAAAACTTTGCACGCGTTGGTAGATTGACTCGCCCAGCACATCCCAAATGGCAGCGCGCCAGAAATTGATCTGTTCCGGGAGTTGCAGCAATTGGGTAACTTCTGTGCGCCATTCATCTGAAATCTTGCCCTCGATGCCGGTCAGGAATGTATCCAGGCTGGTGTTGAAAAGGTCTTTCTGTAAGAGCACGGCCAGTTCAGGGCGCAAAGTCGGCAAGAGGTCTGGAATGAATGTGTGATGCGTGAAGAAGTCGTGCACATTGAGGCCATGCCGCCGAAGCAATTCCTGCTGGAATAACGGCAAGTAGCGATGCATGGCGTTATTGTCCTCGCGTAAAGCAACAAAAGCCGAGTTCCCGGCGGGTAGGGCGGTTTCGATCTTATGTAGATAAGTGCCTTCCCAGTCCTGGTAGATCCGCAGGGTGTGCAGGATTTCATAGACGGGTAAATTCGGCAGCAGGCGCTCGGCAATCATGCGCTCGCGTTCGGCTTCGGCAAAATGGGTCTGGGCAAAACGTTCCAGGGCGCGGAACAAACCGGTGGTCAGCTGGTTGATGCCCAGCACGACGGTTTGCGACTGGTTGTGGGAGATTGCTCGCAGCAGGCTGCCCTGGTTGGAGAGCGGGATGATCTCGGCGATGTTCGCCAGGATTTGCTGGCCTTGTTCACGGCCGCTGCCGGATGTGCGCCGTGAGGCTGGGCGGTCACGTAGCTGTGGGATCGAGCGGCCGATGAAGTACGAAATGATGTGAATGCCGATCACGTCTTCTTCTTGTCCATAGAGGATGTGGCGGAAGTTGTCGGTCAGTTCGTCCAGGAAATTGATGTAAACATCGTCATTGGTATGGATGGTCAGGCGTTCCAGTTCCTGGAGGCTGCGG
>JBNKDB010000398.1:0-4604 GCA_050288045.1 Anaerolineales bacterium
CACTCGCTTGGCACCTGTCAGGCGGGACTGCAAGTTTTCGGGCGAGTCCTCAGCCACAATGCGTCCCTGGTTGATGATCAATACCCGATTGCAAATTTGCTGCGCTTCGGAAAGGATATGTGTGGAAAGCAGTACGGTATGTTCCTTACCGATCTCCTGGATCAGGCCGCGCACTTCGAGAATCTGAGCCGGGTCGAGGCCGATGGTCGGCTCATCCAGGATCAAGACCTCCGGGTCGTGCAGCAGGGCCTGGGCCAGGCCGATGCGCTGGCGCATACCTTTGGAAAGTTTTTCTACATACCCGTCGGCGCGCTCGAGCAGTCCAACCATTTCGAGGACTTCATCGACCCGCTCGGCCGCGTTCTCAACGTGCCGCAAGTCAGCCATGAATTTTAGATAGTCGAACACGGTCATATCCGTGTACAGCGGAACATTTTCCGGCATGTATCCAACCCGCTTGCGCACTTCCAGGGATTGGTCGACCACATCGAAACCGGCGATGGAAGCCTTTCCCGAAGTTGGCGGCATATAGCCAGCCAGGATGCGCATGGACGTTGTCTTACCCGCTCCGTTTGGGCCAAGGAAGCCAATCACTTCCCCGCGTTCAGCGGAGAAGCTGATCTGGTCAATTGCCCGACGCGGACCGTAATCCTTGGTGAGTTTTTCAACCTGGATCATGCATACTCCTGATTACTTGATTTTGTTACCTCTGGAATAAACAACAAAAATCCCAGCTACCGCCAGGGGGCAGTGCTGGTTGGGGCTATCCCAAGTAAGACTATACAACATTTCTAGGGGCTGAGTCAAGTGATTATTTCCTTTTTAAGCATCCACTAATAATCACCACTCGCTTGACACAATTCAACCCCAGCCTTAAAATGCGAGGGTGTTTAAAATCACCGTATCACGTATCCAAATAAACCAATGGGGTGTAATCACCACCCCACTTCCAAAAGCACCAAAGTATTTAATTTAAGCCATCGGAATTACAATAATAATGTAAACGGATAGCTGGAGTTGCTGTACCGGTGCAATTGGAATAAAAAATTATTTTTCTGGAGGAAAAGTTTTATGAATGCAATGTCCGGTATTGAGCCTTTTGAGCAAACCATGATCTATATCGTGCTTGCCACGGCTTTCGTCGCATTGGCGTATGCTTATTGGCTCGCGAGGCAGACCTTCGCAGCAGATAAAGGCAGCGAAGCAATGCAGAAGATTTGGGGATTCATCCGCGATGGCGCGAACGCTTATCTACGCACACAGTTGCGTACTATCGCCATCCTGATCATTGTCTTGACTGTGGCGATGTTCCTCAGTGTAGCGCTGGTAAAACCCACCGGTGAGGCGAACGAACTATTCTGCCGTGCCGCAGTGGAAGATGCCTTTGCGGTCAAGATCGCCGAGAACACCGGTCTGGCCGAAGCGGAAATCCTGCCGATGCTCGAGCACAGCACAGCAAAGCAGGTTGCCATTGACGCTGGCTACGCCGAGTTTAACCCCGAACGTGTATCCGCCACCGTTGATTGTCAATCCGCGGTGTGGGCCGTAGCGATTGGGCGCGCGATTGCTTTTGCAATGGGCGCCAGTTTCTCTGCCCTGGTCGGTTTCATCGGTATGAACATGGCCGTACAGGGTAACGTACGTGTGGCTGCCGCTTCCCGCGAGAGCTTCAAGAAAGCACTCACGATTGCTTACCGTTCCGGCACCATCACCGGTATGCTCACCGATGGTTTGGGCCTGCTGGGTGGTACGCTGATCTTTATCATCTTTGGTAAAGCCGCCCCAGACGTACTGTTGGGCTTCGGCTTCGGTGGTACGTTGCTGGCGCTGTTCATGCGCGTGGGCGGCGGTATCTACACCAAGGCTGCCGACGTCGGTGCCGACCTGGTTGGTAAGGTCGAAGCCGGTATGGAAGAGGACGACCCCCGCAACGCCGCCGTGATCGCCGACCTGGTTGGTGACAACGTCGGTGACTGCGCCGGTATGGCAGCCGACATCTTCGAATCTTATGAAGTTACCATCGTATCCAGCTTGATCCTCGGTCTGGCGCTGACCTCGATTACCGGCCAGTTGTTCTGGATTGTGCTCCCACTGCTGGTGCGCGGCATTGGTGTGGTCAGTTCCATCTTCGGCACCTATGCTGTTTCCCTGTGGAACGTGGACGACGCTGAAGAAGCCATGTACATGAGTTACGAGCTTTCCAGTGCCATCACCATCGTTTCCACCTTCTTACTCTCCGTTTTCTACGCCGGTGCCCGCAACCCGGACGGCAACATGCTCTCGCACCTCTCACTGGGTGCCCTGGTTGCTGTTGGTGTGGCCCTGGCCGTTATTTTCAACCCGTTGACCTCGATTGCCACAAGTGCTAACAGCAAGCGCGTCCAGAACATCGCCAAGGCAACCGCCTTCGGCCCCGCCCTGGTGATCCTGGAAGGCCTTTCCCTGGGCTACATGTCCAGCGTGTGGTCGGTGATCGTGATCGTCCTCAGCCTGACCGCTTCTATCCTGGTTTACACCGTCACCTTCCCGGTCGGCCTATACGTTCCGGCCCTGATCGTTGGCGGCGTACTTGCTGTAGTGATGATCGTGCGCGGCTTCATCAAGAAAGAGGTCGTCAGCGGCTTCTTCTATGCCATGTGGATCATGGTTTTCTCCCTCTTCCTGATCAGTATGCAGGGCGAGGGTGTCGCTGCCGGTGACCCCTTCACCTACATCCTGTTCGGTATTTCCCTGATCGGTGTCGGGATGCTCTCGCACACCGGCAACAACGTCAGCATGGATACCTTCGGCCCGATCTCTGATAACGCCAACGGCATCGGCGAGCTGACCGGCTCGGCCGAGTTCAGCCCCGAAGCGCGCCAGATCATGGCCGACCTGGATGCTGCCGGGAACACCACCAAAGCGATCACCAAGGGTGTTGCCATCGGTTCTGCCGTGATCGCCGCCGTCTCCCTGTTCGGCTCCTTCTTCACGGACATCGAACGCGTGCTGCCGGCTGCGCGGGCTGAGAACTTCGAGCGCATCATCAACCTGGCCGACCCGAAAGTGTTCGTTGGCCTGTTGATCGGTGGCGCGCTGCCGCTGCTGTTCGGTGGCCTGCTGATCAAGGCCGTGAACCGCGCCGCCGGTTACATCATGGCTGAGGTTCGCCGCCAACTGCGCATCCCCGAGATCATGAGTGGTGAACAGACCCCTGACTACGCGAAAGCAGTGACGATTTCGACCCGCGCCGCGCAGACCGAACTGATCCCGCTCGGTCTGATCGCCATCCTCTCCCCCATCGCCGTTGGCTTGCTGCTCAAAGAACAGGCCCTGGGCGGCTTCCTGGCCGGTGTGATCCTTTCCGGCCAATTACAGGCCGTCTTCATGGCGAACGCCGGTGGTGCCTGGGACAACGCCAAGAAGTACGTTGAAGATGGGCACTTCGGTGGCAAGGGTAGTGAGAACCACAAGGCCTCGGTCGTGGGCGACACGGTCGGTGATCCGCTCAAGGACACCGCCGGCCCGGCCCTCAACCCGATGATCAAGGTTATGAACCTGGTAGCCCTGATTATGGCCCCGATCGTGGTTTCTTACGAAGGCATCACCATTCCGATCTTGATCGCCGTGGTAGTTGCTGTCGGCCTGATCCTGTGGAGCGTAGCTCGCAGCGATCGGGACGAAGAAGTCGATGAGACTGAGCGCGTCGAAGCAGTTTCTGGCGACTAGGGAGAAACTTATGGTTTCTCGAAGAAACCTAAGGTTTCTACCAAGCTAAGAAATAAACACAATGAGCGGCTGACCATCAGCCGCTCATTTTATTTATCTAATGCCCAGCATGTTCTTTCTCATGCTATGACAGACAAATTATCCTGTACCCGGATTTTAATTTGGTTGTCGTGAACGACATCTCCCCAGGTGGCGTACCCTTCGGGAGGCGCGTAACAATTCGCTTTACGATCATACCGCCCTTCAATGTCCGTCATCACTGCCATTGAACTGGTCGCCGCCGCTTTTACCCCATCATCCGTCGCTCGTGAACCGCCATAGAAATCATTCCCCGGCCACGAAACGTGATCCCAGGCCACAAAACTGAACAGCTCGCAATCCCGGAAATCATCATTGTCTTCTGCATATGTATTCGGTAAACACAGTTGGGGTTTGGTCTGATTGCCTTGAGTCAAGGGCCGCACATACAATGAAATCTGCCCGATTTCAAAGCGTTCATTCTCGCATTCGCGATAGGGATCGTAGTATACCGCCCGGATATTCGGGAAGCAGTCTTGGTAATTTTCAAGGAACCTGACCAGAAAGTCTTTTAATCTTCCCCCCAACGTTCCCTGGAATGGCCCGGCAAACTGCCCACACCCCAGACCAGGAACAGTGATGAACGCGGTTCTACCGCTTTCAGCGGAAGCCCGGCTGGCATGCACAAACAAAGGCAGCAATCTTTTTTCATACAAACGGTAATAGGCCTGTTGGTCAATTTGATTTCCGACGACCACCGCTTTCCAGTCCGCAGGCGTATGCCCGCGTCCATTGCACAGCAGAGCGCCAGGCACATAAAGCAGAGTGCCCTCAAACGGCTCAGCATGCACTTCAGGTTTCATGTGGCGGCCGTTATC